>CAJQOL010000081.1 GCA_905479925.1 uncultured Kangiellaceae bacterium
AAGATACCGCCGCAAGTTCCGCAGAAGCCAGATAAACATCGGCGCCATCACCTAAACGGTTAGGGAAATTACGCGTCGATGTGGATACAACAGTCGAATTAGCTGCTACTCGAGCTTGGTTACCCATACATAGTGAACAACCAGGCATTTCGGTTCGCGCACCGGCGGTTGCAAAAATATTATAATAACCCTCTTGCATCAGCTGATGTTCATCCATTTTCGTCGGTGGCGCAATCCATAAACGAGTCGGAATCGAGTCAGTCTTTTCTAACAGCTTACCAGCTGCTCGATAGTGCCCAATATTCGTCATACAACTACCGATGAAAACTTCATCAATTTTTGCACCTTGAACATCGGATAATTTTTTAACGTCATCCGGGTCGTTAGGACAAGCTAGAATAGGTTCCTTAATATCATTAAGGTCGATCTCGATAACTGAAGCGTACTCAGCATCTTCATCAGCTTTCATTAATTCTGGATTAGCTAACCAGTCTTCCATTTTGCCGATTCTACGACCGATAGTTCGAGCATCACCGTAACCTTCTTTAATCATCCACTTCAACATAGTAATGTTCGAAGTTATGTATTCGATGATTGGTGCTTTATCTAACTGAATAGAGCAGCCCGCCGCACTTCTTTCCGCTGCCGCATCTGAAAGTTCGAACGCTTGCTCAACTTTCAAGTCAGGCAAACCTTCAATTTCTAAAATTCGGCCAGAGAATATGTTTTTCTTACCTTCTTTTTCTACCGTTAACAATCCCTCTTGAATCGCCGCGTAAGGAATTGCATTAACCAAATCACGTAACGTGACCCCCGGTTGCATTTCCCCCTTAAATCGTACTAATACTGATTCAGGCATATCAAGTGGCATAACACCCGTTGCAGCCGCAAACGCTACCAAACCGGACCCTGCAGGGAACGATATACCAATTGGGAAACGAGTATGAGAATCTCCGCCCGTTCCAACGGTATCAGGAAGAAGCATTCTGTTTAGCCAACTATGAATTATGCCATCACCTGGACGTAATGAAACACCACCACGATTCATAATGAAGTCTGGTAGCGTATGTTGGGTATCAATATCAATTGGTTTTGGGTAAGCGGCCGTGTGACAGAAAGACTGCATTGTTAAATCGGCGGAAAAACCCAAACAAGCTAAATCCTTTAACTCATCACGAGTCATTGGACCGGTTGTATCTTGCGAGCCAACGGTTGTCATTTTTGGTTCGCAATACTGATGCGCTCTAACACCTTCCAAACCACAGGCATTACCAACCATTTTTTGAGCTAAAGTAAAGCCCTTGTCTGATGATTCAACGGGATCAGGCTGGCGGAATAAATCGCTCATTTCTAGCCCTAAGAACTCTCTTGCACGAGCGGTTAAACCACGACCAATTATCAATGGAATTCGACCACCGGCTTGTACCTCATCTAACAATACGTCGGTCTTCAGTTCGAACTCAGCAACAACTTCACCATTTTTCTCAATTTTTCCAGCATAGGGATAGATATCAATGACATCACCCATTTCTAATTTAGACACATCAACTTCAATCGGTAAAGCCCCTGCATCTTCCATAGTATTAAAGAATATTGGTGCTATCTTGCCACCTAAACAAAAACCACCATCTCGTTTGTTAGGAATGTGCGGTATGTCATTACCCGTTAGCCATAACACTGAGTTGGTTGCTGATTTTCTTGATGAGCCAGTACCTACCACATCGCCTACATAAACAACGGGATGACCTTTCTCTTTTAATTTTTCAATAACTTCTAATGGATTACCTTCTAAGCCTGGCTTAGGGTTCTTTAGCATCGCTAACGCGTGCAAAGGAATATCTGGACGAGACCATGCATCTTGCGCCGGTGATAAGTCATCAGTATTGGTTTCTCCAGGAACCATAAATACGGTTAGTGTCTCTTTTTCGTTCAACTTGTCGCGGCTAGTAAACCACTCAGCATCCGCCCAGCTTTTCATGACAGACTTTGCAACTTCGTTTCCGGATTTGTAAAGATCAGCAACATCATGAAACGCATCAAACATCAACAACGTGTGGTTAAGCTGCTCTCCAGCAAGCTCTGCCAGCTCAGCGTCTTCTAATAGCTCTACCAATGTTGCGATGTTGTAGCCACCTAACATGGTTCCCAAAAGTTTAACCGCTAATTTTTTGTCGATTAGTGGTGAAGAATCATCGCCTTTTGCAACAGCGGATAAAAATCCGGCCTTAACATAAGCAGCCTGGTCAACCCCCGCAGGAACTCGGTTAGCCAAAAGGTCCATAAGGAACTCTTCTTCACCGGCAGGTGGTTGTTTTAGTAATTCAACAAGATCCGTCATTTGTTCCGCGGATAAAGGTTTTGGAACAATTCCTTGTTCAGCTCTTTCTTTTACATGATTTCGATAAGCTTGTAACACGCTAGAGATCCTCACTGTGGATAATTTACGACTGAGTTCAAAATTGAGAAATAGTGACTAAATGTACAATTTTGACCAAGTTAATGGATTTAATACTTTAAGATAGTCTAGATGCGCGGAATTATACAGGTAAATGAGCCAATAATAAATCTGAGTTTCGGCTTAATTCGCCTAAAATTATGTACTTAGCGTCACTTGCTATAATCGCAACAAGCTAGAAGGGAAAACAACTTATGCTCCATAATTAAGCATTTTCAAAGCTTACGCGCTTATATATTGATTAACACAAAATAATGCGGCTAATTAAGTCTATAAAAAAGGGAGCTTACGCTCCCTTTTTTATGGCAATCATCTCTTTATAACAATCATCTCGTTATAACAATAAAACTTAAGATTTTTGCGACTTTATTTCATAAGCAACCGGTTCAACCGCTGTGTGAAAGCTGCAGGATCATCTAACTGGCCACTGTCTGAAAGTACCGCCTGATCAAATAACAGCTCAACCCAATCATTAAAGTCTTCATCGGCTAATTGTCCATTCAGCTGTTTAACCAGCTTATGGTCGATATTAATTTCAAAAATAGGCTTCATTTCTGGTACTGGCTGGCCTGCGGCCTTCATCATACGGGCCATTTGAAGACTCATTCCACCATCGTTAGAGACGACACAAGCCGGTGACTCGTCTAATCGACCTGAGATTTTTACGTCTTCAACTTTATCAGCCAATAACGTTTTTATCTTACCGATTAAGTCACTATTATCTTCATTCGCTTTCTCGACCGCTTGCTTGTCCTCTTCAGACTCTAAACCGCCAAGGTCCAAGTCACCTTGAGTAATCGCCTGTAACTTTTTGCCATCAAACTCGGTAAGGTGCCCCATAGCCCACTCGTCGATGCGATCGGTAAGTAACAATACCTCAACGCCCTTCTTGCGATAAACCTCTAAATGCGGACTGCTCTTTGCGGTTGCGAAATTATCTGCGACTAAGAAATATACCTTGTCTTGCTCTGGCTTCATTCTCGAGATGTAATCCGCTAAAGAAACATTTTGTACTGCACCGTCATTATGAGTGGATGCAAATCTCATTAAACCAGCGACTTTGTCTTTGTTAGCGAAATCTTCAGCCAGGCCTTCCTTTAAAACAGAGCCAAACTCATCCCAAAAACCTTGGTATTCATCCTTGCTGCTCTTGGCTAACTTTTCTAACATGCTTAGAGCGCGCTTTACACAAGCGTTTCTTAAGCTTTGAGTCGCACCTTTATCCTGCAGAATTTCTCGAGAAACATTTAGCGGTAAATCGTTAGAATCGAGCACGCCCCTGACCATACGTAAATATACCGGTAGGAATTGCTCTGCGTCATCCATAATGAAAACGCGCTGTACATATAACTTAACACCCCTTGGTTTATCTCTATTCCAAAGGTCCATCGGTGCTTTTTTAGGTAAATACAACAAGCTTGTATATTCAAGTTTGCCTTCAACTTTATTATGAGACCAGCTTAGTGGTTCATTGAAATCGTGCGAAATATGCTTGTAAAACTCTTGATACTCTTCCTCTTTGATGTCGGATTTAGCTCGAGTCCATAAAGCAGTTGCTTTGTTGATTACTTCAAATTCAGGAATTACGACTTCATCTGACTCTTTTTCTTCCTCTTCGCCAGGCATCGCTCCCATATCCATTTTTTCCATTTCAACAGGTAGCGAGACATGATCAGAGTACTTACTAATAACCGAACGAACACGGTAAGGTTCAAGAAACTCTTTCTCATCATCCTTAAGGTGCATGATTATCTCAGTACCACGATTCTCCTTATCAATCGTTTCTATACTGAACTCGCCGTCACCTTTTGAAATCCAACTAACCGCTTGGTCATTTTCTAATCCTGCACGTAAGGTTCTTACTTCAACTTCATCTGCAACAATAAATGACGAGTAGAATCCAACACCAAACTGACCAATCAAATTGCTATCAGCCTTGTCTTCTTTAGACATCTGCTTGATAAACTCGGAAGTTCCAGAACGAGCAATTGTTCCAAGGTTTTGCATCACTTCTTCTTTACTCATACCAATGCCATTATCACTAATGGTCAAGGTACCCGCGTCTTTGTCAGCGGTAATTCGAATTTTTAGTTCACTGTCGTTACCGTAGTAATCGTCATGTGATAAAGCTTCAAAACGTAATTTATCAGCGGCATCCGCTGCGTTAGAAACAAGCTCTCTAATGAAAATCTCTTTGTTGCTATACAAAGAGTGCACCATTAAATTGAGCAGTTGTTTGACTTCCGTTTGAAAACTATGGGTTTCTTTACTGGCAACTTCTGTCATTTTGACAATCTCCTAACTTTTACTTTAACGACTTATCGAGACAACGACTTGCTCATGAACTACACAAAAAGGTATCCGCTAGTCGTCTAATTTTTGGTTGCTACCTTTGTTGGGATAAATAATTATAAAATCAAGCGCTATACCAAATAAATATGAGTTTTTTTACTCCCTTTTTGTTCTTTTTGCCCTATAATGGCAGCCAAATGTCACCGGTGTCATCGGCATTAACACTAGTCTTCGAGAATTCTGCCCTTGTAATTGAAATGCAGCGCAAATATCCGGTAGTGGAATTCCCCTACAAATACGAAAACAGGAGTTAAATTTTGTTACGCAGAACAAAGATAGTTACAACACTTGGACCATCAACTAATAATGCTGAAGCGTTAGAGGCGTTATTTAAAGCTGGCGCCAATGTTGTACGCATGAACTTTTCCCATGGAAGCGCAGAAGATCACATTAATCGAGCAAAACTAGTTAGACAGGTCGCTGAAAAACTCGGTGTTAACGTGGCTATTTTGGGTGATTTACAAGGTCCAAAGATTCGGATTTCGCGCTTTAAGGACGGCAAAATTGAACTTGAGAATGGCCAAACGTTTGTTTTAGATGCTGAACTAGCTGTTGAAGATGGTGACATTACTCAAGTCGGTATAGATTACAAAGCCCTTCCAGATGACTGTAACGTCGGCGATATACTTTTGTTAGATGACGGGCGAGTTGAGTTAGAGGTCACGGCAATTGATAACTGTAAAATCATTACAAAAGTAGTTATTGGTGGCGCATTATCAAATAACAAAGGGATCAACCGAAAAGGTGGTGGTTTATCAGCGCCAGCTCTAACCGAGAAAGATAAGCGTGATATCAAAACTGCGGCATTAATGGATGTGGATTACTTAGCGGTATCTTTTCCTCGCACCGCAGACGATATGAAGCTGGCGGAGAAACTCGCCAAACAAGCCGGTTGTGAGTGTGGAATGGTCGCAAAGGTTGAGCGTGCTGAAACCGTAGCAGATGACCAAATTCTCGACGATATTATCGTCGCCTCCGCCGCGGTTATGGTGGCACGTGGTGACTTAGGCGTCGAAATCGGCGATGCGGAGCTAATTGGTGTACAAAAAAAGATTATTCAACGAGCTAGAGCACTAGACCGCGCTGTTATTACAGCGACTCAGATGATGGAATCGATGATTACAAATGCTATTCCCACTCGAGCGGAAGTATTTGATGTTGCAAATGCTGTTTTAGACGGTACTGATGCAGTTATGCTTTCCGGTGAAACAGCTATGGGGGCCCACCCCGTGCGCGTTGTAGAAGCAGTATCGCGAGTATGTATTGGCGCCGAAAAAGAAAAAACCAACAAGATTTCAGGTCACCGTGTTGAATTACGCTGGGATAAAATCGACGAGTCTATCGCCATGGCCACCATGTTCGTCGCAAATCATCTAGACGGTATCAAAGCGATAGTGTGCTTAACGGAATCAGGATCGACCCCACTCGTTATGTCAAGGATACGGAGCGGTATTCCAATTTTTGCACTGACTCGGTTAGAGCGCACAAAGCGTAAAATGGCATTATACCGCGGCGTTACTGCGGTTCAATTTGATCCTACGGTACTCGCCCGACATGACGTTAATCGACTAGCGGTTGAAGAAGTTGGCAAGTTTCTAGATTTGTCTAGTGATGACCTTGTTCTACTGACTAAAGGTGATCATATGGGTAAACTTGGCGGGACTAATGCGCTAAAAATTCTCAAGGTCGGCGAAATCGTATAGCTTTGAACTGCTAGAACTGCGAGAACTTCATTCTCGTCGTTAAGCGATAACAACCCAAGGCCGTTAGCCGACCCACTTCTTAATGGGTCGGTTTATTGACCTTTAATAGCGCCTTTAATTATCTAGTAGCGCTTTTGATTATCGATTCTTGCTGCCTTTGTTTAGTTACTAACCAACTGTTAACTACAATTAGCTAATAGCTGATTAAGCGCTCATTAAAATGTGACGCTTTTTCAAATTCTCTCTTTACTCATTGAAAACAATAACTTTATACTCAACGTTAATTAATTAGTGTTGAGCGTTTTGCCAACCCGTGAATTTTAAGTTAATGAATTTTAAGTTAATGAAGTTTAATTCAACAACTTAAACTGTCTTTCTCCGATTGCAACCGGTTTATAAAAGGTTATTTGTTTATGCAGAGCCAACTAGTCATTTCCGCTATAGCCCCAAACCGACCGGGAATTGCTAATGAAATTACCAGCTTGGTTGCTTATTGTGGTTGCAATATACAAGAGAGTAAAATGAAAGCTATGGGTTCAACCTTTAGCCTGGTACTTATGGCTTCTGGGGAATGGAACTCACTGGCAAAACTCGAGCACGTGCTGCCTTCAAAGGCTGCATCCATGGGAATGACAACCATGATTCAGCGAACCGATGCTGAATTAAGTAAAGCAAAAGGACTTCCTTATCGGGTAAAGTTTTTTACCCGAGACAATCCTGGTATCGCTAACGATATCACCGCATATTTCGCCGACAAAGATATCAACATTGAGCAAATGAGTTGTGATACATTTTTAGCCCAGCAAACCAACTCCCCCATTGCCGAAATTAAATTAACTATCAGTGTTCCGTTAACTGTCAATATCTCCAATTTACGGTCCAGCTTTGATGACTTTTGCCACAAGACCAATTTAGATGCCTCTTTTGAGCCCATTACAACGTGATAGCTCACTAGAATAAGCAACTGCCATTTTTCATAACAATGTAAATTTTACCCGTAATCATACGAAGGAAAAAAATATCAATGAAACTAGGTGACAAAATACCAGCACTAAGTGTTCAAGCAACTAGCGAATTAACGATTCAATTAAACAAACTCAAAAATAAGTACACGATCATTTATTTCTACCCAAAGGACAGTACCCCAGGTTGCACAACCCAGGGACAAAATTTTAGAGATGAGATTGAGCAGTTTGCTAAACTCGGCGCGCAAGTTCTAGGAGTTTCCCGAGAATCTATAAAGTCACATGAGCGCTTTAAAGAGAAACAATCTTTTCCGTTCGAACTAATCTCAGATCCTGACGAAATAATGTGCAAAACGTTCGATGTTATCAAACTTAAAAAGCTCTATGGCAAAGAATATTTGGGTATTGAGAGAAGCACGTTCCTATTTGATAATAATAACAAGTTAATAAACGAATGGCGTAAGGTTCGAGTAAAAGGCCACGTGGATGAAGTATTGCAAACTGTTAAGGACTTATAGATAAGGCTGCTATAACTTTAAAACATTATGGTTAGAAGCTTAAATCAATTAGTATTTGTGTGAGTCAATAGGCAGTCTAGACTGCCTAGCCTAGAAAATAACCAACAATAAAGGAGATTGCTTTCTAAAACGATAACGTAAAGAACACATGGTAGCCTGCGTTTGTATAGCTAACTACAAACAATAACCAGCTAACCAACTGAATAAGTTACTCAAATGTTTAGTTTTATTAGATATACCAATTTCTATGCATCAAGAAACTAGGAGTAAGCACTATGACCAACTTAGAAACAGATAAAGAAAGACTATTTGTTCTTGACACAAATGTTTTAATGCATGACCCCACCTCCATATTTAGGTTCGCCGAGCACGACGTTTACATTCCTATGGTCGTTCTTGAAGAATTAGATAATGGCAAAAAAGGCCTGTCCGAAGTTGCCAGAAATGTTCGCCAAGTAAGTCGCTATTTTGATCAATTGATGAGTAGCAGTACCAAGGAAGAAATTGAAAAAGGTATACCCATTGGCAACTCTCCCTACACTCCTGCTGAAGAACGCGTTAGTGGTCGACTATTTTTTCAACTAGCAGAATTCCAAGAAAACGTTCTACCTAATGGGCTTGCTACTAGCAAGGTTGATAATACCATTGTCAGTATCGCCCTAGGCCTGCAAAACGAATTTGAGGAAAAATTTGTTACCTTAGTTTCCAAAGATATTAACCTAAGAATCAAAGCCAAAATTTTAGGGGTTCATACTGAAGATTATTTTAATGATCAAGTACTGGACGATCTAGAAAATCTATTTACTGGCCAGACTGAATTACCCAATGATTTTTGGGATAGCCACGATAAAGATATGCAGTCTTGGCAGGAAGAAGGACGAACGTTTTATACGATTAAGGGACCGCTAGTGAAAGAATGGACGGTCAATCAGTTTATTTATTTAGAGGATGGTTCTGGCTTTTCTGCTATTGTCAGGGAAGTAGCCGATGGAAAAGCAACCATTGAGCTAGCAACAGATTACTCGGCAAGTAACCATAATACCTGGGGAATAACCGCTAGAAATAGAGAGCAGAGTTTTGCGTTAAACTTACTTCTCGATCCCGATATTGATTTTGTCACGTTACAAGGTCCAGCGGGAACCGGAAAGACACTATTAGCCCTTGCGGCAGCGCTCGAACAGACAGTTGAAAACAAACGTTACAATGAAATTATTGTTACTCGAGTGACTATTCCTGTCGGTGAAGATATTGGTTTTTTACCCGGGACTGAAGAAGAAAAAATGAATCCTTGGATGGGAGCCTTTACTGACAATTTGGAGGTACTATCACCTGCCCAATCTAATGACGACTGGGGGCGTCAGGCAACACAGGATATTTTGCAGAAGTGGTTAAAAATTCGTTCTCTAAATTTTATGCGTGGTCGAACTTTCATTAATAAATTTGTCATCATCGATGAAGCGCAGAACTTAACGCCAAAACAAATGAAAACATTAATTACTCGTGCTGGCCCCGGAACAAAAATGATTTGCCTAGGAAACGTTGGCCAAATTGATACCCCTTACTTAACGGAATCAAGCTCAGGGATAACCTATGTTGTTGATCATTTTAAGCATTGGAAATTTGGTGCTCACATGAAACTACAAACAGGTGAACGGTCGCGTCTTGCTGATTTTGCATCGACTCATTTATGATATAAATTAAGTCGGTTTGAGTCGAGACTTTTAAGCGAGCTCTTTTAAGCCAGATCTTTAAGCGATGTCGTTTAGCCCAGAGCTTTTAGGCCAGATCATTTAAGCCAGACCTTTTAAGCCAGCTCATTTAAACTAGGCCATTTAAATCAAATCAATTTAGTTAAAATAAATGACCTAAGGCAAACACAAAACAGACCGCTTTCTTTTTCCGATAGCGGTCTGTACAGTCTAGTTACCCCGAGCCAAATTACCGACATCGAAACTGGTGTAATAAAAAATGACGTGTGGACACAGGTTTAGGTATCCAGTGTCGATTAACTTACCCCTATAATTTCGCCATCGGCATTCACGAAAACCTGCTCCGCCGCCGGTACTTTTGGTAAGCCTGGCATACGCATAATATTGCCGGTTAAAACAACCAAAAAGCCCGCTCCTGTGTTTATTTGAATGTTACGCACCGTAACTTGGAAATCCCTTGGTCTTCCATGTAAGCGAGGGTCATCAGATAAAGAACTTGGGGCTTTGGCAATACAGATTGGCAAGTGGTTTAGCTTCAGCTTTTTAACGTGTTGAAGATCCTTTTCAGCCTCTTTGGTAAACGCAACATCCCGAGCGCCATACATGGCTAAACAAACTTTGGTGACTTTATCAACAACACCATCTTCTAGGTCATACAAAGGTTTAAACGGCTCAGTATTTTCAACTGCTAGTTTCACTTTCTCCGCGAGCTCTATAGCTCCCTGCCCGCCATTTTCGAAATGTGTACTCTCCGCTACATAAATATTCTTTGCCTCTAAATGTTTTTTAATTAGGGCGACTTCTTCATCGGTATCTCGAGCGAATCTATTTATCGCTACAACAGGTATTTTGTTGAAAATCTGTACGTTCTCGATGTGTTTATCTAGGTTGTCAAATCCCTTTACCAAGAACTCTATGCCAGGTTCTTGCAGTTCATCTTTATTCATTCCGCCGTGCATCTTTAGAGCTCGCACTGTTGTAACCAGCACTACAGCATCGGGATCGAGTTCGGCCATTCGGCATTTGATATCAAAGAATTTTTCAGCACCTAGATCAAAGCCAAAGCCAGCCTCAGTTATCGCCCAGTCCGCGTGATGCATAGCCATCTTTGTCGCTAACACACTATTACAACCGTGGGCTATATTAGCAAACGGGCCACCGTGAATAAAAACGGGCGTGCCTTCTAAGGTTTGCACAAGATTGGGATGTAAAGCGTCTCTCAACAAAGCCATTAGAGCCCCGGTGATATTGAGGGACTGCAGTAGAACAGGTTCATCGGTATAGCTATAGCCAATCAAGGTGCGATTAAGCCGTAACTCTAAATCGCTAAAATCCGTCGCTAAACAAAGCATCGCCATAATCTCGGAAGCGGCGGTAATGTCAAAACCACCTTCTCGTGGTATCCCCTGCATTTTTCCCCCGAGGCCAATAACAATATTCCTTAAACTTCGATCATTCATATCCATGACACGACGCCAAACGATTTGTCGCGGATCTATTTGAAGCAGGTTTCCTTGGAAAACGTGATTGTCGATTGCCGCTGAAATAAGGTTATTCGCAGCAGATATCGCGTGAAAATCACCGGTGAAATGCAAATTGATTCGGTCAACGGGTACCGCCTGAGAATAACCACCGCCCGTCGCTCCTCCTTTCATTCCCATGCAAGGCCCCAGTGACGGCTCTCTTAACGCTAATGCAACGGAATCCCCTAAGGCAGTAAACGCCTGACCTAGCCCAATAGTGGTTGTAGTTTTACCTTCACCAGCTGGGGTCGGCGTAGTTGCCGATACTAAAACAAGATAACTCTTGTTACTTGATTTGCGAGGCTCGGAAAGCGCTGCAATATCAACTTTTGCTATATCCGTCCCGTAAGGCATCAGAAAGCGTTGATCAATAGTCAACTTCTCAGCAATATCCGAGATTGGCTTAGGGGAAAACTGCTGCACTATTTCATTATCACTTAGCATTTGCTTTTATCCTTTTGTGGCTGATAGGCTTTTGAGCCTATTGTTACCAGTTACCTAGTCTACGAAACACGACAATACTGGTATTTTCTGAAGCATATCCATTATCTTATTAACACGCAAAACGATTTCAACAGGACATGATCTATGTCAATCAATAACAAATGTCAAAACTCCCAGAATTTGTTATATTCTAGTACTATAACAATGGCATCCGAGCTGTGGGGTCCGATCAGTCATTCTGAAAATATAAATCACTGCAAGAAAGCCCACAACAACAAGATGACTCAAAAATAACAACGTAGATAGCCTTCATTATAAGCCATTAGTTCAATAGACAGGGGATAACAATGGGTCGAGATATAGAGGAACGAGAGTACTCTGCAAAAGATTACGAGAAATTTAATCGCACAATTCACGACCAAGTAGATATCCTCAAAGACATTATTAAGCAGCCTAATTTCGGAAAAGAGACACTTTGCATTGGTGCCGAGCTCGAAATTTACCTGATGGACAAAAATAGTAACGTCAACCCAGTAAATAAGGAACTGCTTGCACTCCTCGACGATGACCAGTTTCAAACCGAATTAAACAAATTTAATCTTGAACTCAACCTTTCCCCCGTGGAAGCTTCCGGTCGTCCTTTCAGTGAAATAACCAAGGAAATGCTAACTAAATTTAATTACCTTTGGACTACCGCAGAAAAAATTGATACTCGGCCTTTAGCGGTCGGCATTTTACCCACCCTCAAACAAGAAAACTTAACCAATAATAACATGAGTGAACTAGGGCGTTATCGTACGTTAGCACGAGAGCTACTGCGGCAACGCGGCGAACCATTTCATATAAAGATCGATGGAGAAGAGTCCGTCGACTTTACCACCTCTGAAGTTTGCGTTGAAGGAGCCAATACGTCTTTTCAAGTTCACCTGATGACCGAGCCTGACAAGTTTGTCGATACTTTTAACGCCGCTCAATTAACCTTACCTATGGCGCTTGGGGTATCCGCTAATTCTGGAATGTTGTTAGAAAAGTGCCTATGGGATGAAACCCGAGTTGTTTTATTTAAGCAGTCAATTGACAACAGAATGGCTGATGCTTCGGGATGGCGTCAACCGTCTCGGGTAACCTTTGGTCACGGTTGGGTAAGAAAAAGCGGCTGGGAATTATTTTCAGAAACAGTCAATCTATATCAGCCAATCTTTCCAGAAGTTTTCCAAACTGAAGAAAAATCGGGTAGAGACCTTCCTGAGCTCGCTGAACTAAATTTACACATGGGAACAACTTGGCCTTGGAATCGTGCGGTTTATTCTAATAAGGGTAATGGCCATTTGAGGATGGAATTTAGAGCGTTACCCGCAGGTCCAACAGCATTAGATATGACTGCAAACGCTGCGTTTTCAATTGGCATGGCCGTCGGTTTACAAGACAAAATTGACGAGTATATTTCTAGAATCCCATTCCGCTTTGCTGAGTATAATTTTTACCGCGCAGCTAAGAATGGTTTAGATGCAACGGTGCTATGGCCGCAAAACTATCAGAACAAACCTGTCGAAGTTCCTATTAGAAACGTCATCGATGACATGCTGCAAATCGCCAATGATGGGTTAAGTAAAATGAATGTGGAGCTAACCGAAAGAGACAAATTCCTGAACATCATCCACCGAAGACTCTCAAAGAATATTAATGGCGCACGATGGACAAAAGAAACCGTAAGGCACCTAAGAAAAACAATGTCAAACGAACAAGCCTGTGCTGAAATGCTCGACCGTTACTTTGTCAATCAGATGAGCGGACAGCCAGTAAGCGAATGGGAAAAATGTTGGAAATGACCCATTTACATGACAAGGTTTATAAACTTGAAGCGGACCAATTAGCAGAACTACCAAAGCGAGCGCTACCCTTTCTTAAATCCCTTAGAGGTTTAACGGTTGTAGATATTTCCGGGAAAGACTCGAGTCGCTGGCGAGTTGTTACTACACTCATTCACGGTAACGAGCCTTCGGGATTTATTGCTTGTCACCTTTGGTTATTAAGCAAAGAAATTCCTTCAACAAATATACGCGTTATTTTCTGCAATCCTGAAGCCGCACAAACAAAACCTTATTTTACTAATCGCTATGTCGAAAATAGTGAAGACCTTAATCGTTTCTTTAATAGAAATCATTCTAAAGGTTCCGCGGTCTCAATTCGTGCCGAACGAATTATGTCGCTTATCCATGAAGTTTCACCTGAGGCGATTGTTGACTTACATAATACTTCGGGCAACAGTCCCGCGTTTGCCGTAAGTGTCTCTGAATCACAAGCTCACAAACAACTAGTCAAGCTCTTTACTGAAAGTCTTATTCTTACACAACTTAATGTAGGAGCCGTTATGGAGCAAGACTTTAATGCTCCAATAGTGACCATTGAGTGTGGAGGCGCGACGGAAAACTCTTCACACGAAGTTGCCGCATCAGGCCTATACCATTTTTTTAATCTTGAGAACTTATTCGCAAGTGATGTTTCCTCGCTGCAGGTAAGACGACACCCAATAAGAATCGAATTAACCGATGATGCGTCGGTAGGTTTTGCGCACCATCGACTCTCAACCACAGACATCACCTTGCGCGCTGACATTGAAAGTCTTAACCGGGACCTAACACCTAAAGAAGAGTTTATTGGTTGGTGTGAACCCGATGAACCATTAGTTATTCAAGCCATTGATGATCAGGGACTCAATCAAATTGAGAACTTTTTTGAAAACCGTAATGGCTGTATATTTACTAAAGTGGAGCTACAACTTTTCATGGTGACAACGGTTCCTGAAATCGCAACGAGAGACTGTTTGTTTTATACCACGTTAGACAAACCCGTTCAGCAGCTAGTCAATTAGCGAAGAAATGCCCTTTGCTTTCCTTGCTAATCATAACGCAGAGCTAAGTAGTATTGGTCTTCCTGGTGTTCAAGACCCTGAGCTTGGTTAGGTGTAATATTAAATCAGGATCCCTTTCGTTTCCGTCGATATTGGCCCTGAAACTATCAGTATCGCTTGCTCCTCACTAAACCCTTGCTCCAGAAGCGACTCATAAATCATTCTAATTCTCTTGACCTGAATATCAATGGCTTCTTGGTTAAGAGCTGTATCAGCTATATCTTTTAATTCCCATTTCTTAAGCGATTTCAGAAAAAACATTCTTAATTTATCTCCATAATGCTACATACAAAACTGTAGCTTCTTAGTATTTGGATTAACGAAAATGTAACCCAGCTATTCCAATTTATTTTAGATCATTACACCACTAAAAAGACACCATTCTGCGCATCCCATCACATGCAATCTGCAAAAAAAATAGACAAGCTCAGAGTCCGTAACCCCCAAATTTCGGTGATTCTTGTAACCCCGTCTCTAGATAATCACATTATCTTGGAGTTTGTGCCACTCCGTCGACAACTCGATTTAGCAGTGCGACTATTTCAAAAACGCTGAAAAGCCCTTTATTAGCGACCAACGGGCCGACTTATTAAGATAAGTTATTGGCGTAGCAAAGGCCGTTCACACTAATATAGGCCTACCGCTCAGCGAGTTCAGGAGTTGGCATTAGACGTATCTATATATGAGGTTAGTATGACACTTTTTCACCCATCGCAAGCCAAAGACAATTGTGGATTTGGGCTGATCGCCCATCTAGATGGGAAGAAAAGTCATCAATTACTAGAAACTTCGTTAACTGCGTTAATCAGAATGACCCATCGTGGCGCTATCTCGTCCGACGGGAAAACTGGAGATGGCTGCGGTCTTTTAATCCAGATGCCGACCGAATTCTTTAAGAAAGTAGCAGCGGATTTAGGTTTTTCCTTAGGCGCCAGGTTTGGTGTCGGGCAAATTTTTCTAAGTACCGATCCGAAAAAAGCAAAGCGAAGTAAACAAATTTTAGAGCAAGAGTTAACCAAAGAAACGCTAACCGTCGTAGGATGGAGAAAAGTTCCGGTTGATACTTCAGTGTGTGGGAATATCGCTTTAGAAACCCTTCCGAATATCGAACAAATATTTGTAAAGGCTCCTCCTGGGTGGACAAGAGAAGACTTAGAAAGACGTTTATTTATAGCTAGACGTCGCGCCGCTGACAAAATCATTAACGATACGGATTACTACGTTGTATCTTTATCTTGTATGGTTATTGTCTATAAAGCATTGGTTATGCCTAAATACCTAAGTCGTTTTTACGCTGATTTATCCAACCCAAAGCTAGAAACTGCGATCAGTTTATTTCATCAAAGGTTCTCCACCAATACCGCTCCACTGTGGAAGTTTGCGCAACCCTTTCGGTTCTTAGCTCATAATGGAGAAATCAATACTATTACCGGAAATAGAAACTGGTCGAGCGCTCGTCAAGCAAAATTCTATAGTCCAATATTACCGGACCTCGGAAACCTTAAGCACTTAGTCAACCAGTCAGGTTCCGACTCCTCCTCTCTCGACAATATGCTAGAGGTCATGTTAGCAGGTGGTATGGATATATTTCGAGCGTTACGCTTGTTAGTGCCACCTGCGTGGGCAAAGCGTGAAAATATGGACCCGGATCTAAAAGCATTTTATGAGTTTAACTCAATGCATATGGAGCCTTGGGACGGACCAGCAGGGATCGTTATGACAAATGGTAACCAAATTGCCTGTACGCTCGATCGTAATGGACTTCGACCAGCTCGATACGTGGTTACCAAAGATCGACTGTTAACCGTTGCTTCCGAGGTAGGTGTTTGGGACTACGACGAAAAAGATGTGGTAGAAAAAGACCGCGTAGGCCCAGGGGAAATGCTAGCGGCTGACACAAGCAATGGAAGAATCTGGCGAACCAATAAAATTGATGATCTACTAAAAAATAGACACCCGTATCTGGAGTGGTTAAGGGAGAATACGATACGGTTGAGAAGTAACCGACGTCTGGAGAAAAAAGCGGCCCAGAAATACATCAATGAGAATATCAGCGATTTACCCATCTATGAAAAAATGTTTAATGTATCAGTTGAAGAGTGCGAACACGTCATTCAAGTTATGGCGGACAATAGCCAAGAGCCAACTAGCTCAATGGGTGACGATACACCAATAGCGGTGCTTTCAAAACAAAGTAGAAACTTGTTTGACTATTTTAGACAACAGTTTGCACAGGTGACCAATCCCCCTATCGACCCTCTGCGAGAAGCGTCTGTTATGTCGTTGGAAACTTGTTTTGGTAGAGAGCACAACGTGTTTCAAGAAACCAATGGACTTGCCTATCGAGCCATAATTAGCAAGCCAGTGCTTAACTACGCAAAACTACAGCAGTTAAAAGAACTCGATCAAGAATACTACCGGTTTGAGTCTATATCACTTAACTATAGTGAAAGTGAAAAACTTGAAGACGCAATTAAGCGCATAACCGACGAAGCGGTAGCACTAGTGCAGGATGGTTGCGTTATTTTGCAGTTGACCGATAGGGATATAACTAAAGGGAAAATTCCCGTCCATGCAGCGTTAGCAACAGGGGCTGTTCATCAGCGTTTAATTAGAGAAGGTTTACGTTGTGATACAAACATCGTCGTCGAAACCGGAACGACACGCGACTCCCATCACTTCGCGGTCCTTCTTGGAGTTGGTGCTACAGCAGTGTATCCGTATTTATCTCTACAAATAATTAATCGTTTGTCGCTTGATCAGCAACTAAACACTGACTTAGTTTATGCGCGGAAAAATTATCTAACAGGCATCAATAAAGGCTTACTAAAGATCCTTTCCAAAATGGGTATATCAACCATAGCAAGTTATCGTAGCGCACAGCTATTTGAAGCTATCGGGTTGGACCAATCGATCAATGAGCTTTGTTTCCCAAATATACCGTCAAGAATAGGTGGCGCTGACTTTGATGACATAAAACAAATGGCTTTGCGCTGTGCAAGAAACGCTTGGAAACCTTTTAACCCTCTGAAGCGAAGTGGCCAACTCAAATTTGTTCATGGTGGTGAATATCATGCGTATAACCCCGACGTAGTTACTCAATTACAAAAAGCAGTAACTAGCGGAGAATACACAGACTATAAAGCTTATGCTGACACTGTGAATCGGCGGCCAATTGCGGCGTTAAGGGATATGATGGAACCCATTATCTTAGACCCAAAACCAACAAATTTAAATGTTGAATCGAAGGGTTCAATATTGAAACGTTTTGACTCCGCAGGCATGTCAATTGGCGCATTAAGCCCCGAGGCACATCAATCGCTAGCGATAGCTATGAACAGGATTGGTGGACGTTCTAACAGTGGTGAAGGTGGTGAAGATCCAAAGCGTTTTCATGACCAAAGAAATTCAAAAATTAAACAAGTTGCGTCAGGTCGATTCGGCGTTAACGCCTTGTATTTGAGAAGCGCCGAAGTATTGCAGATTAAGATTGCTCAAGGAGCAAAACCAGGAGAAGGCGGACAATTACCCGGTTCCAAAGTTACCGTCGAAATAGCCGAGTTACGTAACGCAACGCCGGGAGTTACATTAATTTCCCCTCCTCCGCATCATGATATTTATTCCATTGAAGATATCGCACAGTTAATTTTTGACCTAAAACAAGTAAACCCTAATGCAAAGATATCCGTCAAACTAGTTTCAGGTCCAGGGGTAGGAACTATTGCAGCTGGTGTTGCTAAAGCATACGCGGACATGATTACTATTGCAGGCCATGACGGTGGAACCGGAGCTAGTCCATTAACCTCAGTAAAGTATGCTGGTACTCCATGGGAACTAGGTTTGAGTGAAGTACACCAAGCTCTTATTGAAAACGGTCTAAGGGATAAGATTTGCCTTCAGGTAGACGGCGGTTTAAAAACGGGACTTGATGTTATAAAAGGTGCAATTCTCGGCGCCGATAGTTTTGGTTTTGGCACCGGCCCAATGGTTGCCTTAGGTTGTAAATTCCTGCGCATTTGTCACCTCAACAATTGTGCCACCGGCGTGGCTACTCAAAATAGAGAGCTAAGAGATAAACATTTTACTGGGTTGCCTGAAAAGGTTATTAACTACTTTGAATTTGTCGCACAAGAAGTAAGAGAGTGGCTAGAGAAACTAGGTGTTGAAAGTATTGACCAACTTATTGGTAGGACAGACCTATTACAAATCGTAGAAGGTAAAACTGCTCAGCAGAGCAAGCTTAACCTTGGTGTTATATTGGAAACAGCTCGTCGACCCGATTCTTCGCAAGCACACTATCAGAATTTGCCGAACGACCCGTTTGACGAAGGCAAGTTAAATCGAATAATCGTCTCTCAGGTTAAACAACAACTTGATTCCGGTCGACCAATAGCCCTTGAATATCCAATCAAAAATTATGACCGTTCCGTTGGTGCTAGTCTAGCGGGCTATTTAGCTGAGCGCTCTCTACAGCAGACAGGCAACAACAATGGACCGAGCTTAGTCACCGCTGAAGAAGACCATTCAATTAACCTAAAGTTCACCGGTATCGCTGGGCAAAGTTTTGGGGTTTGGAATTACCTTGGAGTTAAACTTGAACTCATCGGCGATGCAAATGATTATGTCGGAAAAGGCATGTCGGGCGGTTCTATTTGCATTCGGCCGCCAAGCGGAATTCAGTATGTTGCCAGCCGCGGCGCAATTGTTGGTAACACCTGTCTCTATGGCGCAACAGGTGGCAAACTTTACGCTGCAGGACAGGCGGGTGAACGTTTTGCAGTGCGGAATTCTGGCGCTGACGCTGTCGTTGAAGGCCTAGGTGATCACGGCTGTGAATATATGACAGGTGGTTCAGTACTTGTATTAGGACCGGTCGGCGAGAATTTTGCTGCGGGCATGACTGGCGGGATTGCTTTTATACTCGATCTAAGAGAAACCCTTGAGAGAAACATAAATCCTGAGCATGTAGAATGCTTTCACTTTTCAGACAACGAGTGTGAAGACTATATCGATGACGTTAAACTATTACTCGAACAACACATAGACCACACAGATAGTAAATGGGCGAAAAAAGTCCTTAGGAATTTTGAGCACTACTTAGATTATTTTATGATGGTAGTTCCAAAAGCCAGTATAGAAAGTGATTTTGACCGCGCGGATTTTGACGCTACTAATGAAAACTCTCAATCACAAAGCTCACACAGAGTACCTTTGAGGATTGTAAAATGACCATAAAATCTGAGGGAAATAAAACACAACAAGTAAAGGTTAGCGCCTCGCCATTAACCTTTTTGCAGTTAGCTCGCGAAACACCAACTAAGCGGATTGCAGACGAGCGTAAAATCGACTTTAAAGAAATATATGACGACTCTGATGATACCCAATTAGCAAACCAATCCTCGCGCTGTTTGGATTGCGGTAATCCCTATTGTGAATGGAAATGCCCGCTTCATAACTATATTCCTAACTGGCTTTCGCTTGTATCAAAAGACCGGCTTGACGATGCTGCGGAGCTTATGTATCAAACCAATCCGTTACCAGAGATTTGCGGTAGAGTGTGCCCTCAAGATCGATTATGTGAACAAGCATGTACGATAAACACCGGATTCGGGGCCGTCACTATTGGCATGATCGAAAAAAACATCACTGACAGAGCTCTTGCGAAAAAATGGCGACCTAACATACCTACCATTAAAGCAAATGCTAAACGTGTTGCGATTATTGGTGCGGGGCCCGCTGGAATAGCATGTGCAGATCAGTTAGCAAGAAATGGAATTCGAGCGGTTGTTTACGACCGCTACCCGGAAATTGGCGGTTTACTAACATTTGGTATTCCTGGGTTTAAATTAGAAAAGCATGTGATGCGTAAACGCAAAGAGTTTCTGCAAGATATTGGAGTGGAGTTTAAGCTAAATACTGACGTTGGTGTCGATATTACTTTCCAAGAGATTCAAGAAACTTATGACAGTGTATTCCTAGCTATGGGGACCTATAAAAGTGTTAAGACTGACCTACCCGGCTTTGACTCAGGAAAACTCATCAACGCACTTGATTATCTAATTGGTAATATCAATCACCAAGAACAATTTGCAATGACGCAGTTCCCTGAAATAAATCTAAACGGCAAAGAAGTTGTAGTGCTTGGTGGTGGTGATACCGCTATGGACTGCGTTAGAACAGCGGTCAGGCAAGGCGCTAAATCGGTTAGTTGCATCTATCGAAGGGATGAGGATTCTATGCCAGGCTCCCCAAGAGAAGTTCAAAATGCAAAAGAAGAAGGTGTTGATTTTCATTTCTTACTCGCCCCCGCTGCTTTAAACCTTAATGATGATAAAAGCGTAAAAAGCCTATCTGTCTACAAGACTGAGTTAGTAATAAATAAAGATACTGGTGCCTCTAAGTTACAGCAAGTTAAAGACAGTGGTTTTGAAATTAAAGCGGATGCCGTTATCACGGCGTTTGGTTTTAAAGCGAGTCCCGCGAATTGGTTTAATAAAGCAAACGTAGAAACTGACAAAAACGGATTAGTAAAAATGAAAGCCTCTGAAAATGATAGCCTAGAATACTCGCAAAGGACTTCAGCCCATGGAATCTACGCTGGTGGCGACATGGTACGCGGCGCTGATTTAGTAGTCACCGCAATTGCCGAAGGAATACAGGCGGCTAATGAGATTATCGAGGACTTTGAAGAGCTTACTGAATAATTATTCAAACAATTTTTCAAACAATTCCTCAAATAGTTCGCTAAACAGTTTGCATCAATACCATTAAGCCGCCAGCACCGGTATTTCTAGCATTTCGTTTCTTTTGTGCGCACTTCATAAATATGGGATCGCGCTACTATTGAAAGCCCAAAAAAAAGAAACAAACGAACACACAACTACTGCAACTCGGTGATTAAACCTTGGCTTGCTCCTTCAATAAGATCGATGACCTGATCAAACCCTCGAGCACCTCTATAATAAGGATCAGGTACCTCTCTTTGTGAAGACTGTGTATCAAAATCAAGAAACAA
>CAJQOL010000082.1 GCA_905479925.1 uncultured Kangiellaceae bacterium
CCACCGTCGAGCCGTTCACGAATAGCGACCATCGTTGAGTTGCTTTTTGTAGCTTCTAGCTCATCGCTTTGATTTTTGAATTGGCGTTGGTGATCAATAATAGATTGGCTGTGCCAGGCAATTGTCTCTGCTGGATTTTTAGTAAAATAAGCAATACCCAAATGTTGCCAGTTGGCTTCTATTTCTTCACTTTTAAACCCTTGCTCTGTCAAAATAGCTAGTGCGGAAGATTTAGTCGTCTGCCAATCTTCAACTGGGTCGGGTTGATCTTCGCTTAAATAAGCCAGAGTCGAGTAAGCAAGTTCCTTTAAAAGAGAATCTTTCCAAGAATTCCATAAAGAATGGCTGGTTGCTCTTATATCAGCGACAGTAAGTATATATAAAAGCTCTAGCCTCTCCTTTGTGCCAACTAATTCCGCAAAGTTTTGAATAACTTTTGGGTCGGAGGTATCTCTTTTTTGCGCGATAAGGCTCATTAACAAATGGTTAGCTACCAGCCAACTAATCGTCTCCGCATCATGTTCATTCAATTCGTGTTGTTTACAAAATTCTAAGGCTTCAAATGAGCCTATTTCGCTATGGTCTCCACCTCTGCCTTTACCTATGTCATGAAAAAGCCCGGCTAGGTAAATAACCTCGGGTTTTTGTTGTTTACACATGATTTCATGGCAGAGTGGGAATTTATCTTTTGCATCACAGTCCTCAAATTCAATAAGATTTTTTAACAGGAATAACGTATGCTCATCGACGGTATAACTGTGAAACATGTCATACTGCATTTGACCGCTTATTTTTTGAAAGGCGGGTAAATAATCTGACAGAACGCCACTGCGTTTCATTAAAAACAACGCTCGTGACGTTTTATGTTTGGTATGCCAAAACTCAATAAAGAGTTGTCTATTTCTCTTTTTTTGGGTGAACTTGGGTGTTATCTTGTTTCTAGCAGCTCTAATCGCCCTAAGGGTACGCGCGCTGATTCCTTTTACCTCATGATGTTCCGCTACAACCCTAAATATGTTGATCAATTCACTCGGGTGATTTTCAAACAACTTAATATCTTTCGCATCAATCCTAGAATCAAAAATTTGATAGTTTTCGCTGACCGAGAGTGGTTTAGAGCTATTTTTCTTTACTTGCGTTTGTTCAAGCACCTGTAACAAAATGTCAGAAATATTTCGTATTACAAGAACACTTCGATAATACCGCTTCATCATTTTTTCAACGGCCATTTGATTTTCGCCATCACTAAAACCCATCAGTTCGGCGGTGGCTTTTTGATAATCGAACAGTAATCTATCTTCAGCTTTATTGGTAACTATGTGTAACGCGAATCTGATCTTCCAAATGAACAGTTGGCATTTTACTAAGGTATAGTATTCTTTCTTAGTAATTATATTTTTCTTAATCAACTCAAAAATAGATTGCGGGTAATAAAACCGTTGTGCAACCCATGAGATTAATTGAATGTCCCTTAGGCCTCCAGGGCTCGATTTTACATTGGGTTCTAAATCGTATGAGGAACCATCAAATTTTTTATAACGCTGCTTTTGTTCTTCAGTTTTGGCAATAAAAAATTTCTTAGCGTCCCACATTTTGCCGGGGGAGGTTTCCTCTTTTAGCGACTCGAATAGTGCAATAGAGCCGGCTAAATAGCGTGATTCCATCAGGTTGGTTGCCACAGTAATGTCATTTTTGGCGAGTACAGTACACTGTTTTAAGGTGCGGCTTGCTTGACCAATAATCAGTCCGGTATCCCATAACAGTGTGATAAAAGCGGCTATTTTTTGGTTTTCTTGTTCTTGCACTTTATTGGGGAGCAAGAATAACAAATCAATATCTGAATAGGGGTGTAGTTCACCCCGTCCGTATCCGCCAACGGCAATCAAGGATAACTCATTGGAAAACATCATGGAAGACCACAACTCACGTAACAAATGATCGATATGCTCCGACCGACTCGTCACTAAATCCCTTACATTTACACCATCCCTAAATGCGCAGCTTAATAATTCAAAGGAACTTTGTTCATAAGCCTTGAGCTGAGACAAGGTGTCTTGCGCAGGATCGAGAGATAACTTTTCAAGTGACGTAACTTTCATTTACTACTCTGAGAAAAATAGAATTGGTTGAGGCAAACTGGTGAGTAGAAGTCGACCTAAACGTATTCTAAATGTTTTCATCTGGACGTAGAGTGAGTACTTCAACGCCGTCGGCGGTTACTAGCAGGGTGTGCTCCCATTGCGCAGACAAGCTTTTATCTTTGGTGACAACTGTCCAATCGTCCTTAAGTACACGAGAATGTCTTTTGCCGGCATTGACCATGGGTTCGATTGTGAAGGTCATTCCTTCTTCTAAAACCGGGCCAGTACCTTTTTTACCATAGTGCAAGACCTGCGGATCTTCGTGAAACCCCTCACCAATTCCGTGTCCGCAATATTCTTCGACAATACTGAAGCGTTCTGCGTGGGCATGTTGAGCGATGGCGTGGCCAATATCTCCCAAGTGCACGCCTGGTTTAACCATTCTAATTCCTAGATACAGACACTCTTGCGCGTTTTTAACCAAGCGTTCGGCCAGCACAGAACGTTTACCAACGAAAAACATCTTGGAGCTATCACCATGAAAGCCGTCTTTAATGACTGTGATATCAACATTGATAATATCACCATCTTTCAATTTCTTGTCGCTAGGAATACCGTGACATATGACATGATTTAAAGAGGTACAAATTGATTTAGGGAAGCCATGATAGTCTAAAGGTGCTGGAATAGCTTTTTGCACATTGACTATATAGTCGTGACATATCTGGTTCAACTCGTTGGTAGTTACACCTTTTTTTATGTGCGGCTGAATCATTTCTAGCACTTCCATAGTCAAACGACCGGCGGTGCGCATTTTTTCGATTTGCTCTGGCGTTTTAATGATAATTGCCATTGAATTTCCTAGGTTGTTAATATCAAAGCCATTTTACGTGAAAAACAAGGGTTTTAACACCTACAGAAAGTGCTTATTTTGTCGTTCTATGTGGGGTTGAATTTGTGTGCTCGAAAAAGCGACACATCAGTACAGACACTATCGATTTTTTTGATAGCACTTTATATAATTTATTCCACGGTTTTTAGAGGAGTTTATTGTGGAGTAAATATTTTATCGCACAATAATAAAAACGGTTGCCTACTTGTATAAGTAGGTGTAGGATAAGTAGTGAAAATTAACCCCCTGCGATTAAGTTGTACATTGTTAGGCACTTAATCATGATGATAAACAAGAAAATTTTTAGGTGGAGAGAACAATGGACGACAATCGTAAACAAGCATTAAATGCAGCACTTGGCCAGATTGAAAGGCAGTTTGGTAAAGGCTCTGTTATGAGAATGGGTGAAATCCAAGCTCAAAAGATGGATGTTATTTCTACAGGTTCATTAGGTTTAGATATTGCGTTAGGTGTTGGTGGTTTGCCAAAAGGGCGAGTTATTGAAATTTACGGCCCAGAGTCTTCGGGTAAAACAACTCTAACGTTACAGGCTATTGCTGAATGTCAAAAGCAAGGCGGAACAGCAGCGTTTGTTGACGCTGAGCATGCATTGGACCCTGTATACGCTGAGGCTCTGGGTGTAAATTTGGACAGTTTGTTAGTTTCACAGCCGGATACCGGTGAGCAAGCTCTTGAAATATGCGACATGTTGGTGCGCTCAGGAGCCGTCGACCTAGTGGTTATCGACTCTGTAGCGGCTTTGACACCAAAGGCTGAAATTGAAGGTGATATGGGCGATTCTCATATGGGGCTGCAAGCAAGATTGATGTCACAAGCTTTGCGAAAGCTGACTGGTAATATAAAAAGAACAAACTGTACGGTTATATTTATTAACCAGATCAGAATGAAAATAGGTGTGATGTTCGGCTCCCCAGAAACAACCACCGGTGGTAATGCTCTTAAGTTTTATGCGTCGGTACGTCTTGATATTCGTCGTATTGGAGCGGTTAAGCAAGGTGATGAAATCGTTGGAAATGAAACAAGAGTTAAAGTCGTCAAAAATAAGGTTGCCCCTCCGTTTAAGCAAACTGAGTTCCAGATTCTTTACGGAAAAGGAACTTCAAAAATGGGCGAAATTATTGACCTTGGTGTAAAACAAAACATCGTTGATAAAGCTGGGGCTTGGTATAGCTATAAAGGTGACAGAATTGGTCAGGGTAAAGCAAAAGTAGCAGACTTCTTGTTGGCAAACCCAGAGCTTGTTGAGGAAATTGAAGGACAAATTCGTGCTGAGTTATTGCCTCAAGTTGAAGACACCAAGGCTAAAGAGAAAGAAAGCTAGAACTTTTATTACCGCTTATCGCTCAACCATTTTGGTTGAGCGAAGGTGGATGGAGTCTACTGCCTGCAACCGCTGATTTGAAATGTTGTTATAATAACCACTCATAGCTTCCCTTCTCACAACAGCTCTCGATCAAGTCAATTTACATCTCTTTATAGATTTTCCGCAAATTGTAGGTTTTCTACAAAAATACCAGTTATACCTAATCCGGATCTAGTGCACGATTATTATTTAATAATACCAATTTCATTCAAATAGGCTTGCGCATATTTACTGATTGGAGTTAGTCTAAGCGGGTCGCCTATGTATTTTGTTATGTTTGCTAATGCATGAGGTTAGATTGTAGTGTACCCAGTTTTATGGCTTTAAGGAGTTTCCGATGAGTATCTTATCTAAAAAGATTTACTGCATAGTGGCTTTTCTAATACTGCTAAGTGGTTGTAAAATCGCACCGCCCGTTACCACGGATTACGATACCAATTATGATTATAAAGGGCTAAAAACCTTTGCGTGGATGCCTATTGTTGGCGAGAAAAAATTGACTAGCCTTGATAATCGCAGGCAAGCAAAGGCTATTGAAGATACCTTGATAGCAAAAGGTTTTAGAATGGTAAAAGAGCCTGGTAGCGCTAGTTTCTTGCTTAAAACCCGAACTATTACCGATAAGAAGACTGACGTTGAAGCTTTTGTGAGAGTGTGGGGGTATAACCCGTATTTCCACCACCCATTTGGCTGGCCACATGTTGGCCCAACGACGATTAAGCGCGAATATGAAGTCGGAACACTTGTATTAGATATCGTCGACCCACAAGAGAAAGAAGTAATTTGGCAAGGAGCTATTTCCCGTAAGCTTGGTTTGTATAGAAACCGTACTCCTGAGCAGCGAGATGAGATAGCACTTATTAATGCTCAAGCAATGCTTGCGAGTTTTCCTCCCCAATAGTAAAAAGCCGGCATCTAAATGCTAATAATTTGGGTGCCGTCTTTCCGTTATCCGTCAACTTAACTTCGCTCAAAATTGGTTATAATATAGCCACCATCAAGTTATTTTCGTTGAATCTGCAAGGTATAAGTTTGTTGGTTTGCTATTGTTCTGCTTGCTTTGCGGCATGTCGAACCTCCAAAAGGGCTCCAGTTGCAATTGAGTGTGCTGGTTTTAGCTTGACGGCGAATCGCTCATAGGCGAAAGCTAATGCTGTGTGAATATTTACTAGAGCAAAAAAGCTCTGGTTGTAAGTAAATATTTCAAAACACTGCAAATTTGCTGAATATTTGATTAGTATGTTGCCCTTAATAAATAGCCGGTAGCAGATATTTTGGGCTATATTAAGGTACTTAAGTATCAATTATATCGTTTACTGATTGAATAGGACTTATCATTATTCAATGGAAATAACTAGTATATAGTTATAAATCAGTCAGTTAGTTGTTAACTAGGCAAGGCTTGTTCGCGTAAATGAGTGAGTAAGCTAAAATGCCAACTCAAACTTTGACCAAAGGAATTCTATCGATGGTTTTCAATAACACCCAACGTTTGTCTTCAGGCAAGCAGGTTAGTCCCTTTCTGCAAAACTGTAAATCAGTATTAAAAATTGCAGGAGTAACTCTATTTTCAGCGGCTATTGCTAGTTGCACTAATGTTTCAAAGGTCGAAAAACAAAGTGTATCTGCAGAGCAAGATAAGATATTTAGTTTGCCCTATCATATGGAGACTCTCGATAACGGATTGAAAGTGATTGTTGTTAAAACCGATTACCCTGACTTGGTTTCATTGCAGATCCCGATGCAAACAGGGTCAAGAAATGAAGTTGAGGAAGGAAAGTCTGGTTTTGCTCATTTCTTCGAACATATGATGTTTAAAGGAACTAAGAACTATCCAGCGTCAGTTTATTCCGATATGTTAAAAAATGCCGGCGTTGATGGAAACGCCTATACCAGCGATGATCTGACCAATTACCATATTTCTTTCCCTAAAGAACACTTGGAAAATATGTTAATGCTGGAGGCGGATAGATTTCAAAATTTGCACTACGAAGAGTCGGAGTTCCGTACAGAAGCTCTTGCGGTAAAAGGTGAGTATCTTAAAAATTCTTCAAACCCGTTTAGAAAAATGTTTGAAGGCATTAGAGACGTTGCTTTTCAGAAGCACACATATAAGCACACAACCATGGGTTTCCTTAGAGATATTGAGCAAATGCCAGAGCAGTTTGATTACTCTAAAACATTCTTTAAACGTTGGTATACGCCGCAATTTGCAAGTGTGATTGTTGTTGGTGATGTCGATGTCGATAAGACTGTAGACTGGGTTAAGAAATATTGGGGTGTTTGGGAGCGTTCTGAGAACAATGTCGAGATTGAACAAGAGCCGCCTCAGGAAGAACAAATTTATAAACACCTAAAATTCGAGAAGGCCCCTAGCACCTATATTACAATGGCATTCAGAGGTCCAGCACTTGACGAAGAGATGAAAGACAAACCTGCGCTTGACTTAATGAGCCAAGCTTATTTTTCACAGTCTTCTGACCTTTACAAAGATCTAGTGATGGATAGGCAGATGGTACAAGCGGTAGGAGCCTATTTCCCCGATAGAAAAGACCCTCAGTTGTTGTATATTTACGCGCAATTGAAAGACCCTAAGTATGCTAACGAAGTTAAAACCGCCATTACAAAGACGTTGGTAAAGGCGCGTACGGAATTGCTCGAAGAAAGTGTACTAAATAACATAAAACGGAGCCAAAAATATGGTTTTGCGCGCACACTAGATTCAACGGGTAGTATTGCTGGTACGCTTGCTAGTTACGTCCATTTTGAACGCGACCCCGAATTTCTTAACCGACTATATCGAACCATGAGCGATATTACCTCTGAGGATATAAGAAAATATTCTTCGAAATACTTTGTAGATTCTGGATTAACTATGATGACTATGTCTCCTCAGGAATCTTTAGAGAATTTTAACTCGAAGGTAATCATTGATAAGCCTAGTATTGCAAAGGCTGCGGTTGATAAGCCGTCTATTGTTAAGACCATATTACAACCGTCTAGTTCAGACTTAGTCGATGTAACCTGGTGGTTTAAAACCGGCGCTATGAGTGATCCTAAAGGCAAGAAAGGATTAGCCACGCTGACCGCTATGATGATCGCTAATGGAGGAACTGTCTCACAGACCTACAACGATATTCAAAAAGCAATGTTTCCACTAGCCGCTGGTTTTGGTTCGAACGCAGGTAAAGAAATGTTAACCTTTAGAGGTAACGTTCATAGAGATAACTTGATGGATTGGTATGGCTTGGTAGGCGAGCAGTTGTTGCAACCTGGCTGGAGAGAGGACGACTTTAAGCGTGTTAAAGAGCAGCTTATAGACAACATTCAAAACGGACTTAAAGCCAGTAATGACGAGGAACTAGGGAAAGAGGTTTTATACGAAGCACTCTATAAAAATCACGCCTATGGTTCGTTAAGCTCGGGTCATACCGACGATATCGAAAGTCTAACGATTGGCGACTTAAAAGCTTTTTATCGTTCTCAGCTTACTCAAAACAACCTTACTATTGCTATTGCTGGTAACTACTCTGATGACTTTAAGAGTAAGTTGTTAGCTGATATGCAGCAGCTGCCGGTTGGCACCAAACAAGTAAGTTCGGTTGCTGAAGCACCTAAGCTAAAAGGGCGCAGCGCTACAATCGTTGAGAAGAACACACTATCGACTGCCGTTTCTTATGGGTTTCCTATCGATGTAAAACGCGGTGATGAAGATTGGGTAGCACTTTGGTTGGTTCGTTCTTGGTTAGGAGAGCATCGAAATAGCAACTCATTCCTCTATCAGCGTATTCGTCAAGCGAGGGGCATGAATTACGGTGATTACGCTTACATTGAGTATTTTCCGAGTGGCATGTTCAGAACTAAACCACCTGTTAATGTGGCAAGATCTCAGCAAATTTTCCAAGTATGGATTCGACCATTAAGAACCGCAAACGATGCTCATTTTGCAACCAGAACTGCAATGTGGGAAATGGAAAAATTAATTTCTAATGGTTTGACTGAAAAACAGTTTGAGTCAACTCGTAACTTTCTTAAGAACTATGTCCCGCAGCTAGTCGATAGCCAGAGTCGAATTCTCGGTTCTGTGGTTGATTCAGAGTTTTATGGTACTGAGAATTTCGTCAATTACGTCAGAAAAGGTTTAGAGGAATTGACTGTGGCAAAGGTTAACCAAGTGATTAAGAAGCACCTTCAACTCGATGACATTCATTTCGTATTTATTACTAAAGACGCAGCAGATATGAAAAAGCGATTAGCTTCGGAAGGAGTATCCTCGATGACTTACAATAGTGAGAAATCAAAGGAGTTACTTGCAGAAGATAAGATCATAGAGAAATATCCGCTAAATCTTAAAAGTGACCACATTACAATTACACCGATAGATGAGGTCTTTAAGTAGTTCTTTTAATTGCTTAAAGCCCTACTGTACGTTTACCTGGCATTCTTTCATGGATGAATGCCAGGTTCTATGAACCCCAAAACTTTCCTCTCTCTGCAAGCAAATAACGACCCTTTCTGGGCATTTTCTGTCTGAATAAATACCACATCATTAATTTATCATGCACCAAAACCTCGGTTCTGACTATGTACCTTGGTAAAGCGTTGATTTAAACTAGATGATTGGCTGCACATAGCATAGAATATGCGCCATGAGTGATACAGAGGCTGCGTTATCAGCTAAGCAAACAAATAAAGCAATAAGCTACTCATGTCGATTGTTAGGAATGCGCGAATATTCCGAATATTCTTTACGGCAGAAGTTGCTTTCTAAAGGTTATTTGGCCAATGAAATTGAAGCGACCATAGCGTTTTTGCTGGAAAACAACTGGCTCTCGGACCTGCGTTTTTGCGAGGTATTCATTCGTTCCAAGTCGAATAGAGGACAGGGGTTGCAGCGCATTAACTATGAACTCAAGTCGAAAGGCATACATTCTTCGATGATAGAAGCGGTTTTAGTTGATAATCCGATAGATTGGCAGCAAATCTGTAATGAAACTTGCGTAAAAAAAATAGAATCGTCAAATCTAACGTCCGAGCTCAAGAGCCGGCAAAAGTTAGAGCGATTTTTAAGATATAGAGGATTTTCCGGAGAAGATATCCGTACCTCTATAAGAACTTATTTGAAATAGACCCAACGGGGGAATAATTAGGTGAGCATGACAAGCAATCAGGTAAGAGAAGCTTTTCTTTCCTATTTTGAAAGTAAGGGCCATCAACGTGTTGATTCAAGCCCGTTGGTTCCTGGTAATGACGCGACGCTATTATTCACCAATGCTGGAATGGTTCAGTTTAAAGAATGCTTTTTAGGAACCGAAAAACGCTCTTATAATCGTGCTACCACTTCACAACGTTGCGTTAGAGCTGGTGGTAAACACAACGATCTAGAAAACGTTGGCTATACAGCAAGACATCATACGTTTTTCGAAATGCTTGGAAATTTCAGTTTTGGCGATTATTTTAAGCGTGAGGCTATGGGCTATGCGTGGGAATTTCTTACAGAGGTACTTGGTTTACCAGCAGAAAAACTCTGGGTTACAGTACACAAAGACGATAAAGAATCAGAAAAAATCTGGTTTGACGAGATAGGTATCGATCGTAATAGATTTTCCCGGTTAGGGGATAAAGATAATTTTTGGTCTATGGGAGATACCGGACCTTGCGGGCCCTGTAGTGAAATATTTTATGACCATGGAGAGGGAGTTGAAGGCGGCCCTCCGGGAACCCCTGAAGAGGATGGTGACCGATATATCGAAATCTGGAACCTGGTATTTATGCAGTTCAACCGAGATAAGAGTGGTGAAATGACACCACTTCCCAAGCCTTCGGTTGATACCGGCATGGGATTAGAGCGAATTGCAGCGGTAATGCAGTCGGTCCACAATAACTACCAGATCGATTTATTTGAAAAACTCATCACAGCGGTCGGAAAAATCCTTAATAGAAGTGACCTAAGCAATCAATCTCTTAGAGTTATCGCTGACCATATCAGATCATGTTCCTTTATGATCGTTGATGGTGTTTTACCCGGTAACGAAGGGCGAGGGTATGTTCTTCGTCGTATTATTCGACGAGCAGTACGACACGGAAATAAGCTTGGAGCAAAAGAAACGTTTTTTAATCAATTAGTTGCGCCGCTGGTTGCGGTTATGGGAGAAGCCTACCCAGAACTAACCAAGGCAGAGGCTTTTGTTACCAAAACACTGCTAGTTGAAGAGCAACAGTTTGCTAGAACGCTTAACAACGGTATGAAGATTTTACAGGGTCATATTGATCAGATGTCTGGCAACGTTATCGAGGGCGAAATCGTCTTCAAGCTAAAAGATACCTACGGATTTCCTGATGACCTAACCGCAGATATCGCTCGTGAAAAAGGCTTAACCATTGATAAGGCTAAGTTTGACGAGCTTTTGCTAAATCAACAAACTAGTGGTCGTGACCAGACAAATTTTGATGTTGATTATAATGAATCGATGGCGATAGAGGGTAATACCGAGTTTGTTGGTTACGAATCCATCGAGTCGCAATCTGTGGTTGTTGATCTAATTGTCGACGGTCAGTCTGTAGACGCGTTAACTAACGGCACGGAAGCAGGTGTCGTCCTTAAAGAGACTCCTTTTTATGCTGAGTCTGGCGGTCAAGTCGGTGATAATGGAATGCTAATCGGCGAAGGTGTCGAGTTTGAAGTGTTGGATACCATCAAAATTCAAGATGTCTTTTTACATAAAGGTATCATGCGTTCAGGTACCCTTCAAAAGGGTGAGCATTTAACCGCTTCAGTCGATTCAGATAAGAGGAAAAATACCGCTCTTAATCATTCCGCAACACATCTAATGCATGCGGCCCTTAGAGCCATATTGGGAGAACATGTCCAGCAGAAGGGCTCATTAGTAGATAGCGAGCGATTGCGTTTTGACTTTTCACACCCGGTAGCAGTGACAGCCGAGGAGTTAGTTCAGCTTGAAAAGTCGGTCAATTCTCATATTCGACAAAACCATAAAGTTGAGACCAAGGTAACCTCCATTGAAAACGCCAAATCCGAAGGCGCAATGATGCTGTTTGGAGAAAAGTATGGCGACGAAGTGAGAGTCCTTAAAATGTCAGAGTTTTCAGTTGAACTTTGTGGAGGAACTCATGTTAACAGAACTGGAGATATTGGTACCTTCAAGATAATCAGTGAACAAGGTATTGCCTCAGGTGTGCGCAGAATTGAAGCTATAACCGGCGATAGCGCCGTGGAATTTACTCAAAAGCAAGGCTGGTTGATCTCTAAATTAGCATCGTCATTGAAAACTGACCGACTTTCGTTAAATGATAAAGTCGACCAGTTAATCATGAAATCAAAGGATCAAGACAGAGAAATCGATAAACTAAAAAGTAAGATTTCTGCTAGCCAAGGCAGTGATTTACTAAATAACAAGGTAATTATCGCCGGAATTCCACTATTAGCAATTAAAGTTGATTCAATGGACGCCAAAGCTTTACGGGGGTTAAATGACCAAATAAAGAGTAAGCTTGGCACCGGTGTTATTGTGCTGGCTTCTGTTGAAGGCGATAAAATTAGTTTAATTACCAATGTGAGTAAGGATCTTACCCCTAAATTCCATGCTGGCAATTTAATGAAAGAACTAGCAATTAAACTCGATGGCCGAGGCGGCGGGAGACCTGATATGGCACAGGGCGGAGGCAGTAATATTGCTCAACTAGATGCCACGCTAAATTGGGTTTCAGAGTGGATAGAAGCACAATAATTGCCGGTTATCTCTATATGCAATGTTGGCAATTAATCCAAAGGAAACAAAGGATTAGCCAATATTGCCTAAATTCAGAGTTTTAGCTTTTGTGACATAGATGAAATTAAATTATTAAGTGACGTTGATTTGGTCTATTGTTATACTAGCGACCCTTTTTTGTAGGACTCACGAGCAAAGGACGCGAACGGTCTTAAAGTAAATCTTGTTAAGGAGATTGGCTATGCTAATTTTAACTCGTCGAGTAGGCGAAACTCTAATGATCGGTGATGAAGTCACTGTGACAGTTTTAGGTGTAAAAGGAAATCAAGTACGTATAGGAGTAAATGCTCCAAAAGAAGTATCGGTTCATCGCGAAGAAATTTACATGCGAATTCAGCGTGAAAAAGAAATGGCTTCCGGGGAATAGTCCGTCATATATTTCTTTTTTTGTTGAATATAATAATACTCAAAAAATTGTTTGATTTTTTAATTCATTCAGGTAGTATTCCATCCCGCTTGAGACAGCTCTTATAGGCTGTTAAAAGCACATCAATTAAGTTTTAAGAAAACGGAGAGATGGCCGAGCGGCCGAAGGCGCTCCCCTGCTAAGGGAGTATGGGTTTTATAGCCCATCGAGGGTTCGAATCCCTCTCTCTCCGCCATTCTTAATGCTAATTAATTGATGAGTAATAAAATTTGACAAAGTATGACTCCCTGTGGATAATACCGCTCCTTTCAGCACTAAGCTGAAAAGAAAATTGTCAGTTATAACGCGCATGTAGCTCAGCTGGATAGAGTACCTGGCTACGAACCAGGCGGTCGGAGGTTCGACTCCTTCCATGCGCGCCATATTAGAGAAACCGAGTTTTGCTCGGTTTTTTTATGCCTGTAATAAAACCTTGCCGCTTTTAGCATTATTTTTAGGCAGTCCTTAACCTGGTTGAGCGTTCACAGCAAACATGCTGTTCTTGTTAAAAGAGAACCTCTTATCAGTTTTATAAAACACCTCGACTAATTAGCTTATCAATAAACACCTAAACTAGCGCTTTTTGACAAACCGCTTATAATAGCAAATAACAGACAATAATCTTTGGGGAAACTATGTTTAACCGTAGTGTTGAATTCTTATCAATTGTAATTGCAGTTTTGTCGCTTATTCTTTTCACAACCGGCTGCGCAACCTTAAATGAATCGGAATGTAAAACCGCTAACTGGGAAATAATTGGTTACGAAGACGGCAGTAAAGGGCTCCGCTCTGATTATATTGGCGAACATCGGCAGGCTTGTTCTGAGTATCGGATAGCTCCTGATTTTGATGCTTACTTAACAGGCCATGCTAAGGGATTGAGACAATTTTGCGTGCCTCAAAACGGATTCCGACAAGGTAATAGCGGAAATGCTAACCAACAACTCTGTCCAGCCGATTTAGCCAGTGCATTTGCTAGAGAGCATGACCGCGGTCGCAACCTTTATAACATGCGTCAGCGAGTATCGAGTATGAAAGCAGAACTACGCTCTCTGGAAAGTGACTACCATGCTATTGAAAACTCCAAATTAGCGAAAGAAGAGGAATTAGTCAGTGATTTGACCACTAAGCCACGCAGGCGTGAGTTGTTGGGTGAAATTAGACATTTAGAACAAGACTTGGTCGCTATTCAATATCAGATAGATGAAGCGTCTCGAGAGCTATCTGTTTTAGAAAATCGATATCAACGAATGGTTGATGGACAATAACCGCTCATTACAACTTGAATCAATAAATCTATATGCCATCAATTCGTTTTTCATTAAGTATTAGTGCCGACGAAATTCAAAAATATTACCGCGGTGCGGCTTGTAACATCGTCACCACGAGTTATGATGGCCGCAATGTCCAATTCCCCGCCAATCTTGCATTACCTTATGTTACTCATAGCGGAATTCAGGGGGCTTTCTGCCTCAAGTATCACAATAATGGTAAGGCAATAGCGCTGACTAAAGAGTAGAGTTTTTTAGCCGCTTAAGTTCCAATTAGAAGAAGGAACCAGGCTTTTTCTAACAAGCTTATGAAAGTCCAAAATAAGTTGAAAATAACCGTGCGATTTATGAAACTTTATCCTACAATTACAACAGTTTAACGTTTATTCAACGACTAATTTATTTTACCTAGAAAATTTGACATTTAACTAGGTTTGGAATTTAAGTTATGGTCCTACTACCAGATAACTTTCCACTCGATTATTCAATCGACGGTATCATTTCATCAACTATATCCGTTTTTGTTTCTAATTATATTTTTTATTCCTTAAGGAATTTTTATGCTCAAAAGTAAGAATCCCCAAGTGACAGCTCTTTTTAAGAGTGTGTTAAACCACATTGATAGCAAATTTGGCAAAAAGCAAGCGCCTCTTGTAAGAGATTTTGCTCGTTACTTCTGCACCAATATTACAACCGGTGATGTAGAGTTTAAATCGCCGGTCGATCTATACGCTCCCATTATTAGTTTATGGAAATTTACTGAGCAACATGCGACTGAAAACTATGTCAAAGTTTACTCGCCGGACTTAGCGCTAGATGGTTGGGAAACAAAGCATAGTGTCATAGAGCTGGTCCACGAAGATATGCCTTTCCTTGTTGACTCAGTTCGTATGGAGCTGAATCGTATGGGGATTAATGTTCATTTACACATCCATTTGCCCATGGACATTGTTAAAGATAAAAGTGGTCGTATAACAAAAATGCTCAGACCCGGCCATACCGCTGTAAAACCTTCAATAACGCCAATGCTCATAGAAATTGACCGACAGTTAGAGCAGTCTGAACTTGATGAAATTAAGACAAATATTTGTCGTGTATTGAGCGATGTCAATGCTGCGGTTAAAGATTGGGAGCCAATGAAAGAAAAGTTAGAAATGGTCATTAGCAATATGACCAATCTTCCTAAAAAACTTGCGAGTGAAAAAAACACCGAGAGTCGAGATTTTCTAGACTGGATAAGCGCTAATCATTTCACGTTATTAGGATATGCGTATTATGAGTTAAAGGATGCTAAAAAAGGTAAAAGATTAGTCCCAAAGCGTAATTCAACATTAGGTATCAGTTCGTTAGATGACTGGAGACCAAAAGCGTACCAATTAGCGGATCTACCAAAGGGAGCGCGTAACTTAATTTTAAAGCGTGATAACCTGTTGGTATTAACAAAACTAAGCGCTGTTTCGACTGTACATCGACCGGCGCACGTTGATTATGTTGGCGTTAAACGGGTTAATGACAAAGGAGAAATTATTGGGGAAGACCGTTTTATTGGTCTGTATACCTCTGCCGCCTACAACATTAACCCAATGAATATTCCCGTTCTACGCCAGAAGATACTGGTTGTTCAAGAAGAGTCAGGTTTGTCTGACTATGAACACGATCGAAAAGTATTAAAGAACGTACTAGAAACCTATCCAAGAGATGAATTATTTCAAACCGGGTATGCAAATTTATTAGAGACTTCTTTGGGGATCCTGCAAATGCAGGAAAGACCAGTCATTCGGTTATTTGTTAGACAAGACCCCTACGGACGATTCTTTTCTTGTTTGGTTTATGTTCCGAGAGAAATTTATAACACCAAAATTCGTTTAACAATCACTGATATCCTATCTGAACAGTTAGGCGCCTCAGGCCCTATTCAGTTCACGACAACCTTTTCAGAGTCCATATTATCGAGAATTCACTTTATTGTACCTGTTGATAATGCGGAAACAATTAAATATGACCTAGAAATGATTGAAAAGGAATTGCAGAAAGCATCTCGGAGTTGGGAAGAGGACCTAAAAGAGTCGCTACTTTCAACCTATGGTGATATAGAAGGCAAGCGTTTGATCAAACGATACGGAAGCGGTTTCTTAGCTGGCTATCAGGAAGATTATAACGTACCGACAGCACTTCTAGATATAAAACACATGGAGCTGTTGTCTGAGTCAAACGACTTAAGTATGCAGCTTTATAAATCTCAGGAAGATGACGGCGAAAAGATTAAGTTTAAATTGTATTATCGCAATAAGCCTAAACCGCTTACCGAAATTATGCCGATGCTTGAGAATATGGGACTTAATGTTATTGGGGAGACACCATTTAAGATTAAACCTGTAGGTGGCGTAAACCGCTGGATCAGTGATTTTGAAATGATTCATTCTAGCGGTGAGAAGCTCAATTTAAAGTCTCTAAAAACTAAATTTCAGGAAGCTTTTCAAGAGGTCTGGCTTGAACAGGCTGAAAATGATGGTTTCAATCGGCTGGTTCTAAGTGCTTCGCTAGATTGGCGAGAAATAGCGCTGTTGAGAGCTTATGCTAAATACAATTGGCAGATAGGTTCTAGCTTCTCACAGCATTATGTTGAAGATACTTTAGCTGCATACCCGGAGATATCAAGATTACTGGTAGATTATTTCTACTCAAAATTTGATCCTTCAGTAAAAAGAAGTCCTAGGAAAGAGGCGAGTCTTCGCCAACAAATTGTTAAAGGGCTTGAGGGTGTATCGAATCTTGACCAAGATAGAATCCTAAACCGTTATCTTGAAATTATGGATGTTACAATTCGTACTAATTTCTTCCAGCTAGATAGTTCTGACAAACCTAAGAACTACATTTCGATTAAATTAACCCCTGCCAAAATTTCTGACATCCCTCAACCGGCACCTATGTTTGAAATATTTGTTTACTCTCCTAAATTAGAGGGAGTTCATTTACGAGGAGGAAAAGTGGCGAGGGGAGGTCTCCGCTGGTCGGATCGTAAGGAAGATTTTAGAACAGAAATATTAGGCTTGGTTAAAGCTCAACAAGTTAAAAATTCCGTTATTGTTCCTGTTGGTGCTAAAGGAGGCTTTGTTTGTAAAAGAAACCTAGCGGGTTTATCCCGCGATGAATTTATGGAAGAAGGAATTAGCTGCTACAAAATTTTTATTAGCGCACTTCTTGATGTTACTGACAATATTGTAAAAGGTGAAATTCAACCGCCAGCTAATGTCGTGCGGTTAGATGAAGATGACGCCTACTTGGTTGTTGCGGCAGACAAAGGTACGGCAACTTTTTCTGATATTGCCAATGAAATCTCTGAAAAATATGATTTCTGGTTAGGTGATGCTTTCGCGTCTGGCGGAAGTGTTGGCTACGACCACAAGAAGATGGGTATAACAGCAAAAGGTGCTTGGGAGTCTGTTAAACGTCACTTTATGGAAATGGGACGAGATTGCCAAACAACCGATTTTACCGCCGTAGGTGTTGGAGACATGGCTGGAGATGTGTTTGGAAACGGCATGCTTTGTTCACGTCATACCAAGTTAATTGCTGCATTTAATCATATGCATATATTTATCGATCCGACTCCGAATCCAGAAAAAAGTTATGTTGAGCGAGAAAGATTATTCAATTTACCACGTTCTAGTTGGCAAGATTACAACGCCAAGTTAATTTCGAAAGGAGGTGGTATATTCCTGCGTTCGGAAAAATCCATCGCGCTGTCCCCCGAAATTAAGAAATGGTTAAACGTATCTGCAGACTCAATGACTCCTAACAAGCTTATTAATGCGATATTAAAATCTGATGTTGATTTACTTTGGAACGGTGGTATTGGTACTTATATTAAGGCTAAAAGCGAAACTAATGCCGATGTAGGCGATAGGGCAAACGATAATCTAAGAGTTAACGGTTCTGAGTTAAATTGTAAGATTGTTGGTGAAGGAGGAAACCTCGGAGTAACTCAATTAGGTCGGATTGAGTACATGCAAAATGGCGGTAGAGGAAATTCTGATTTTATTGATAATGCAGGTGGCGTTAACTGTTCTGATAATGAAGTTAATATCAAAATTCTTCTTAACCAGGTTGTTGCAAATGGTGATATGACTGAAAAGCAACGTAATAAACTCTTATTAAGTATGACCGACGAAGTCGGTGAAATGGTTTTGCGTGAAAATTTCCTACAGGCGCAAACTATTAGTAATAGTGAAGAACGCTCGGTTAAAATGGTTAAGGAGTTAATGCGTTTTATTCATTGGATGGAGAAAGAAGACAAAATTAATAGAGAGCTTGAGTTCTTACCGCCAGATGAGGAGTTATTGGAACGAGTTGCTAAAGGTCAAGGACTAACACGAGCGGAACTAGCTGTACTAGCAGCCTATGGAAAAATGATTTTAAAGGATGACCTGTGTACACCAGAAGTGTCACAAGATAGTTATTATAAAGAAGAATTATCTAACTATTTTCCAACTGCGTTACGCCGAAAGTATCGTTCACAAATGTTGCAACATCCGCTAAAGGATGAAATTATTGCGATGCGCCTAGCGAATGAGATGGTTGACTATTTAGGCAGCAATTTTGCGTTTCGAACTGTCGACGAAACGGGCGCTCTACCGTCCGACGTTGCCATATGTTTTAGTCTTGCAAAAGAAATATTTGACATGCCAAAAATATGGTCTGAAATAGAGGCTTTAGATCATACGATACCGGCATCAATAAAAAGTCATATGTTTTATCAGACTCAACGAATGATCAGACGTTGTACTCGCTGGTTCTTGCGTCATAGAAGAAAGAATCTAGCGATCAATGATGGCATTGAGTTCTTTAAGAAAGGGATCAATGACTTGAGAAAAGACATCAAGAAAGTTGTTGATAAGGACGAAGTTGCTAATATTCAATCTGGTATCGATCAATGGGTTGAACAGGGTGTCCCTAAATCTCTAGCAAGCAAAGTAAGTTATTTAAGTACGCTTTTTTCGGGTCTGGATATAGTCGAGATGGCTAAACTGACTAACCAGAAGGTTACCTTAGTTGCTGAGGTCTATTATAAATTAGGCGCCAAACTAGAATTGCATTGGTTCCTCGACCAGATAACCGCCCAGCCGGTTGATAATCATTGGCAAGCATTTGCTCGAGCAAGTTTTAGAGAAGATCTCGATTGGCAACAACGAAGTTTGACTGTCGCGGTACTGCATATGTCGATAAATAAGAAAACAGCCGAAGAAAAAATTATTGCTTGGATTATTGAGAATAAAGATCTCTTAGCTAGATGGCAGCAAATGGTTGCGGACTTTAGAGCGAGTAGCCGGCATGAATTTGCTAAATTTTCAGTGGCCCTTCGCGAACTGCTTATTTTGGTACAAAGTAGTATTAGAGCTGCAGCTATTGCAAGAGAGGCCGAATTTTAAAAGGTTAGTTTAGAGTAATGATTAAAACAAAGCCGCCTTAGTGATAAAGGGCGGCTTTTTTATTTTGCATTGTCTGGTTCATGTAGGCTCAATAGATTACATTTTGCAATGTTCTTTGATAGCTATTTCCAGCCGCTTTATTTCAGCATTTTTTTCATCATCGCTAAGAAATTTTCTCTTGCCTTCGGTATCTTCTTCGAATACTCGGTAGCCGCGGCTGAGTTTTATAATTTCGCTTTTCGCTTGTCTACAAAGAGCATTCATTTCCTTATTGTTTTTCTCTTCCTTTAGTTCTTTTATTGTTTGCTTTTTTAGATCGTCTTCGACCAACTCTTGAACTCTATTCTTGTGTCTTATAATAGCTGCTGCACGTTTCTTCGCTTCTGATACTTGTTTTGCAGAAGGCTGTTTCTCTATTTTTATGGGCTGACCTTTGCCATCTACAGGCTTGTCCGAGTAGTGTACCTTGCCGTCCTTATCAATCCATTTATATACTTTGGCTTGAACGGAAAGGGCTATAAAAAATACAACAAAAATAGTTAATGTGCGAATGCCTGCCCAAAGATGAATTTTCATAGTCTTAGGTCTCCTTATCAGTCTAATATTAGTTTGCCATATTTCATCACTGAATTGCCAGTATTAACCCTCAATGTCAACAAACCTAGTAAGTACTCTTTGTTTACTAGGAGCGCGGGTATTGATAGTTAATGGGGCTATAAATTATGAGATATTCTTTGGAGAGAAAAATGGTACATAGAATGTATAGAAAACAGATGCGAAGGTTAAAACGAGTTGAGTCAGAGCTGCAATATTGGCAGGCCTGCAGCGTTATTGGTCAATATCCTTCGAGCGGGAGTAATATCGTAGCAAGCACTGAGAATCACAGGGACAGTCAATTAGCATTTGAAAAAATGTATCGACTGCCTAACAAACCCTAATACGAGCACTTTTTGACCGATCACGCGCAAGAGTTTATGGTTTAAACTGTTTCTCTATTTCGACTTTTTACTCATAATTAAACGAACGCGAGTAGCTAGATACAAAATGGCTCCGATACCAAGAAGAACATAGCTTAATAGATTCATAACTGACGAGCCATTGCGTCCGCCAAAGTACCACACTAGCGAGCCCGCTAATATAGCGATGATTGCGACCATCGCTTGCATTTGTAACGAATATTTCCTCTTAATATGCTGCATGCGCTGTTTGGCTAGAAGTTGTTCTTGATCAAGACCTTGGGCCGTCTTTTTGGAAATAAAGTCGTAGTTGCATCCTGAACAAGTAGTCGCTTTGTCCGAAATTTTAGTATTGCAAGATGGACAATTTATAATAGCCATATTGATTCCTTTTTTGTCGTAGATAACAGCCGGAGTGTTATCAATTCAGTTAGATTTTACATGCTTATTTGATATTGCTAGCTGTTATAGCTTTAGAGATTTTTCAACGACCTCATAAACGTCGCTACTCAGGTTCTTTACCGCAAATATCGTTTCAAGTTGCTCTTTTATAAGAGCTTGTCTTTTATGGTCTAGTTTTCTCCATTGCCCAAATTGCTTGGCCAACCGTGCTGCTATTTGAGGGTTAACCTCGTTCAGACCAATAACCATTTTTGATAAAAGTTCATAACCTAAGCCGGTAGCACAATGGAACTGCAGTGTATTAGAGGCTATAAAAGCACCAACAAGAGCTCTTACTTTGTTTGGATTAGTTATTGAGAATTTTTCATGACTTAATAGATCTTTGATTAAGCCAATAACACTTTGATGGTCAAGGGTAACCTGTGCACTAAACCACTTATCCATGACTAGCTCTTCGTCCTGCCATTTATCATAAAATGCTGAAAGGCTAGCTTGTTTTTCATCTAGCTGTGTATTAGCGATGGTCTGCAATGCACTTATTTCATCGGTCATATTATCAGCTTGGGCAAGTTGTTTGGTTGCCAGCGAACAGTATTTTTTTGCTTGGCCTTCCATCAGGTAAAATAGAGCTGTGTTCTTCAATCGCCTTGTACCTGAGTTAGGCTCAGAGACGCTACTATATTTTTGGTAAATATCTAACCACTGCAATTCTAGTGACTGGGCCAAATATTGCTTTAGTTGTCTATATTTTTTTGAAAGTTCATCGAGGTCAATGCATTCGGTCTCACCAATCAAGCTGTTTAAGTTTGGCAGCTGAACCGCTAGAGATTTCAAGTTAGGATCTAGTTGGCTATCACTTAGCACATTGTCAACGGCCTCAGAAATCATTGAAAGTTCTTGAACGGAAATTGAGTCACCATCATTAAGCAACAATTTTGAAAACAGTGTCTGTCCAGCATCCCAGCGATTAAACGGGTCACTATCATGGGCGAACAAAGCAGCCAGTTGTTGGTTGCTATAGTCAAAATGTAGTTTTACGGGAGCAGTAAAACCTCTTAGAAGAGACGGGATAATCTGTTGCGTTCCTTGAACCTTTTCAAAAACGACTTCAATCGTTGTTTTACCTTTTGTCAGTGTTATTAAATGCTCTTTTGCGACAGAATCTTTTGGGCCAACTTTAAATTCTAGAGCTTGTCCATTTGGGGCAATGAATCCTAGTTTTACAGGAATCATAAAAGGTGCTTTGTTAGTCTGTACCGATGAGTCTGCACAGAACTGTTCAAATTCGAAAGTCATTTTTCGGTTGTTATTCTGGAAACTATCATTTTTCAAAGTAACAGTTAATTCAGGTGTTCCTGATTGGCGGTACCAGTTTCTAAAAAGACTCCAGTCAACGCAGTTTGCCTTTTCCATTGAGTGAATAAAGTCCTCACAGGTAACCGCTTGCCCATCATAACTATCAAAATAGTAATCCATACCTTTTCTAAATCCTTGCTTTCCTAACAAGGTATGCATCATTCTAATGACTTCTGCGCCTTTATTGTATACGGTTACGGTATAGAAATTATTCATTTCTATATAAGAGTCAGGCCTAATCGGATGTGCCATTGGACCAGAGTCTTCAGCAAATTGCGCAGCACGAATAATTTTTACTTGGTCAATTCTTTCAACAGCGGCTGATTGCATATCTTCACTAAATTGTTGGTCTCTAAAAACGGTTAACCCTTCTTTCAAACTTAGTTGAAACCAGTCACGGCAAGTAATACGGTTACCTGTCCAGTTGTGAAAGTACTCGTGAGCTATTACTCTTTCTACACCTTCAAAATCGCTATCGGTCGCGGTTTGTTGGTTTGCCAAAACATAGGCTGTATTGAAAACGTTTAAGCCTTTGTTTTCCATCGCCCCCATATTAAAATCACTGACGGCAACAATCATGTATAGGTCGAGATCATACTCCCTTCCATATTTTACTTCGTCCCAGCGCATGGCATTGATCAAACTATCCATTGCAAATTGGCACTGAGATAGTTTTCCTTTCTCTACATAGAGTTGTAATTCGACTGTCTTTCCACTTTCAGTCTTGAACGTGTCTTTTAAACAGTCATAGTCTCCAGCAACTAAAGCGAACAAATAACTAGGTTTAGGAAAAGGGTCGTGCCAGGTATTTTTATGTTTGCCATTATCAATATTTTCGCTGCTTATCAGGTTTCCATTAGATAGCAGAAAAGGAAACTGATTTTTATCCGCACAAATGGAGACGAAGAACTCTGACATGATATCCGGTCGATCGATATAAAAGGTGATTTTTCGGAAACCTTCAGCTTCACATTGAGTGCAGTATTTTCTGTTTGATAGATAGAGGCCTTCTAATGACGTATTTTTCGACGGGTAAATTTTAACTGTTGTGCATAGTTCGAAGCTTTCTTCGTTAACCGGAATGACTAAGTGGTTTGAGGTTAAATGGTAATCTTTATCAGACAAAAGCCGGCCATTTATTTTTGCTTCAACTAATTCTAATTCAACGCCATCCAAAGTCAGTTTATCTTTGGAGTCAGTTGATAGAGGGTTACTCTCAATTGTTAACTTAGAATGAACTAACACACCACTTTCATCGAGCTCGAAGTCCAGCTGAGTTCGCTTAATTAAGAAGGGACTAGCTGAATAATCTTTTCGATATTTTATAATTGGTTGATAGTTTGAGTGCATATGAAAATGGGGGTCTCTTAATAGTCCGGTTGAGCACAATGGCTAAAGCGGTTCTGTAATAACAAAGTAGTGTTGTAGTGGTAAAGTTATGCTCTATGACTAAAATCTAAAAAATTTTGAATGTCAGTCTAACAAGTGTAACAGCGAGCTATGACAATGAAAAGTGGTTATGGAGCTGGTTAAGCCACTTGTTACTTTCGAATAAGAAGTTCTGCTGCGTGTTAGCGTAGTTGTATGTGGTGTTCAAAGGACGAGCAATAAGATTCAAACGGCGAATATAAAACATTTGCAATAATCTGGTATGACCACGGTTGCCTAAAATCGGCTAATTGCGCTTATTTGCTGCAAAATAACTAGAAAAATAGCGTAAATGATTCGATTTCGCTATACAATTTGATGGTTTGGCTATATGATGCCCATCCGGTAAAAGCTTACCGGGACAAAGTAAGACAATGCGAGCCATTCGAACGGAAAAATTCACCGTTTTTGGCTATACTTGCTTGAACCTTTCCCAGTCTAAATGCTTTCAACTGCAGATTCGATTTACTCGAAAGAAAGCGTTCCGCAAACTAGAGGAGCAGTCGTTTTGACTACCGTTGCAAGATTTGAAATTAAATATCAACAATATATGGATGAAACGGGGACTTTCATTAGCAATGATGTGCCGCCAGCTTTCGCTCGAGATATTGACACCTTAAAACAACTTTATCGAGATATGAATCGTGTTCGTGTTTTAGACCAAAAGGCCTATGCACTACAAAGAACTGGAAAAATGGGAACTTACCCGGCAGCGACAGGCCAAGAAGCAATAGGCGTTGGCTTTGGCTCTGCAATGACAAAAGAAGATGTTTTGGTTCCTTATTACCGCGGACAAGCTTCAATGATTCAACATGGCGTTCTTATGGAGGAAGTGTTGTTATATTGGGGAGGCTATGAAAAAGGTTGCGATTATCAAGTTGCCAAAGAAGATTTTCCGATTGCAGTTCCTATCGCTACTCAGTCTCTTCATGCCACAGGTGTTGCAAAAGCGATTCAGATGCGCGGTGAAAAGCGATGTGTATTTACGGAAATAGGTGAAGGTGGAACTTCTCAGGGAGATTTCTACGAAGCCCTAAACGTTGCCGGTATATGGAACTTGCCAGTGGTATTTATTATCAATAACAACCAGTGGGCAATATCAGTACCAAGCGAATTACAAACTAACTGTGAAACCTACGCACAGAAAGCAATCGCTGCTGGAATAGATAGTGTACAGGTTGATGGTAACGATATCGTTGCGGTTAAAGAAGCTTCTGACAAAGCTGCAGAAAAAGCTAGAAACGGCGGTGGGCCGACAGTTATAGAGTGCATAAGCTTGCGATTGTGTGACCACACAACTGCCGACGACGCTACCCGCTATCGTCCGGAAGGCGAACTTGATGATGGTTGGACCAAAGAACCTATCATTAGAATGAGAAAATACTTGGAAAGCAAGAGTGCTTGGTCAAGTGAAGATGAAACTAACATGTTAGAAGAGCTTGCTGCAGAAGTTCAACAGGCCGTTGATAACTACTTAAATACCCCAGTCGATCCACCTGAAGCAATGTTTGATTACCTATACGAAGAACTTCCAGAAAAAACAGTCGCACAACGAGAGTTAGCGATTGCTCGAGGAGCTAAATAATGGCTGCAATTACTTTAATCGAAGCTGTCAACAAAGCGATAGCATATGAAATGGAAGCGGACAAAGAAGTTGTCGTTTTCGGTGAAGACGTTGGTATTAACGGTGGTGTATTTAGAGCTACCGACGGCCTACAGGAAAAATTTGGCGAAGAGCGAGTTATTGATACGCCATTGGCGGAAGCAATGATCGCTGGCCTAGCGATAGGCATGGCGGCACAAGGAATGAAGCCAATTGCTGAAATTCAGTTTATGGGCTTTATATTTCCCGCAGCGGATCACATCATTTCTCACTGTGCTCGAATGAGAAACCGAACCCGTGGTCGCCTTACTTTGCCAATGGTTATTCGCGCACCTTACGGTGGAGGCATTCACGCACCGGAAAATCATTCAGAAAGTACCGAAGCAATTTTTGCTCATATCCCTGGGTTAAAAGTGGTTATGCCATCTAACCCATCTCGAGCTTATGGGTTGATGTTGGCAGCAATTCGCGACCCTGATCCAGTAATCTTCCTTGAACCGAAAAGAGTTTACCGTATTGAAAAGCACGAAATTGAAGATAATGGCGAGGAATATCCGCTAGGTATGTGCTTTGTCGATAGAGAAGGAACCGACATTACTTTGGTTAGTTGGGGCGCTATGCTTCATGAAACTAAACAAGCAGCAGAAAAATTGGCTGCTGAAGGTATTAGTGCGGAAGTTATTGATGTAGCAACCGTTAGTCCTTTAGATATCGATACAATATTAGAGTCAGTGGAAAAAACGGGTCGAATTTGTATTGTTCAAGAGGCACCTAAGTCCGGAGCAATTGGTTCTGAAATCGCTGCTGAAATAGCAGAAAAAGGGATCATGAATTTGTTAGCGCCAATAGGACGAGTTTCAGGTTATGATACTGTTATTCCTTACTACCGATTAGAAAAGCAATATATGCCTAAAATTGAGCATATTATTGAAGAAGTCAAAAGAATAGTGGAGTACCGATGAAAACGTTTAATTTACCCGATTTAGGTGAAGGCTTACCAGATGCAGAAATTGTGCGCTGGTTGGTTAAAGAAGGCGATGTTGTTGCTCTAGATCAGCCGATGGTCGAAATGGAAACCGCTAAAGCTGTGGTTGAAGTGCCATCACCGGTTAAAGGAACAATCACCAAACTTTGTGGTCAAGCCGGCGACGTCATCGATGTTGGTGCTGTGCTAGTAGAATTTGATGGAGACGGCTCATCGGCAGCTAAACCTGCTCCTGCGCCGGCTAATCAAGCTCCAGTAGAACAAGCAGCTGTTGCACCAAAGCAAGTTACGCCTTCCGCCGCTGCTCAAATATTTAACCTTCCTGATCTAGGTGAAGGTTTACCAGACGCTGAGATCGTTCGTTGGCTTGTTGCTGAAGGTGACGTGTTAAGTTTAGACCAACCGATGGTTGAAATGGAGACCGCAAAAGCTGTGGTTGAAGTTCCGTCGCCGTTTGCTGCGAAAGTTGCTAAGTTACATGGAAATCCTGGTGATGTTATTGACGTCGGAGCTGTCCTGGTATCGTTTGGGGATAGTGATGGCGCTGTCGAAGCGGCTCCTGAGGATTCATCTAATGAAGAGCCCGCTGATGCAGCGACTGTTGTTGGTGCTGTGCAAGTTGGAAACGAAATTGTATCTGAAACCGCCAGCGCGGTGATCAAAGCCTTGGCCAGAAAACTCAAAGTCGATTTGACTCAGGTGACTGGCAGTGGAAAAAATGGTGATATTACTCAGTCGGACGTCAAGCAGGCGAAAGCTGACGGAAAACTAATCGGATCATCAGCTAAAGCGCCTACAGCAGTTGTAAAAATAGATAATGCAAAGGACTTAGGTGATGAGAGTCCATTAGATTTTAAAGCCTCGCCGGCGGTTAGAGCACATGCTCATCGAGCAGGTGTTCGTTTATCTAACTGTCAGGCTAGCGGCAAAAAAGGAAGTATCACTAAAGCTGATGTTGATGCCGCTTTGGCGTCACCACAAGCTGCGGTAGCTGCGCCTTCAAAACCAGCTGCGCCAGCAGGTGGAGGTCTGCCAACGGTACAAGTTAGTGTTGAGCCTCAAACTGTACGTGGTGTGCGCAGAGCTATGGCGATGGGGATGGCAAAATCTCACGCAACGGTTGTTCCAACCACTTTGGTTGAAGATGCCGATATCACTAATTGGCCGAAGCAGGACTCGTTAGCGCGTTACGTAAGAGCCTTGGTTTACGCTTCAAAAATTGAACCAGCACTTAACTGTTGGTTTGACGGTGAGAAGTTCGAGCGCTTAGTACATCCAAACGTACATGTTGGTATCGCAATTGACTCTCCCGATGGATTGTACGTACCCGTTGTTCATGATGCCGACAGCAAAGATGCGGTGCAAGTTCGTGAACGTGTACAAGAATTGCGTGCAAAAATTGAAACTAAAAGCCTTAAGCAAGATGATCAACAAGGTGCAACGATTACCTTGTCTAACTTTGGTTCAATTGCTGGTCGTTACGGCTCGCCTGTCGTTTCACCGCCGCAAGTCGCAATTTTGGGTACTGGTCGCTTTAGAAGCGAGTTGAAGTTAACACCAAAAGGCATTGAAAATCGAAAAATGTTGCCTCTTTCTTTAACGTTTGATCACCGAGCTTGTACTGGTGGTGAAGCAGCTAGATTTCTTGCCGCTGTTATAGAAGACCTGCAAAAAGCGGTTTAGCATTGCGAAATTTTGCGATTTTGGAAAGGCCATAATGGACTCATTATGGCCTTTTTTGATCTATACTGATTGATATGCAAAGTGTATTTGACAAGTTTTTTGGAATAAATGCCCTGTTATCGGTTGCTATTTAGTATATTGACCCAAGTTTTCAATATCGTAAAGTGGTATTAGTGTGAGCAAACCAAACGAATTAAACCTTTTTCATTCCGCAATTCATATTACTGAAGAACGGGATAAGCGCTCGTTAGAAAAAGCATTGTTAGAAACGTTAAATGACTTTATCGACTTTAAGGCTCTGATATTATTGCGATTGCCAAGGAGCTCTGATATCGAATATTTAGAGCTCGCTCAAACAATCCCTAAAAATATTTATTCTAATTACCTAACTGAAATTCCTTGTGATTATGGCGATCGACGAATGGTTTGCGATAATGAGCTGTTAACCTGTATTAATTCCGCTGATATCGTTTCTAGTGCAAGTGATAGTGCTAGTGCAAGTGATAGTAATAGAGTTATTTTTCCCATTCTCGTAAACAATATCGTCACTGGATTAGTTGATATTTACGACTACCAGCGAAGCGAACAAAGTGACAGATTAATCAGTGGTTTTATTCGTATCTATAGTAATTTTCTTACTATTATTAACGATAACGAGCATGACACCTTGACGGGTTTGTTGAATCGGAAAACCTTCGACCGACAGTTAGCCGGACTAATGGCTAAATCCGAGAAGAGCGCGGACGACGTACGAACAGTCGAACGGCGAAGTTCGTTAACTCAAACTAGTTACTGGCTAGGTATCTTGGACATTGACCATTTCAAGAACATCAACGATTCATTTGGTCATATATATGGCGACGAAGTTCTTTTGCTATTTTCTGACCTTATGAAAAAATGCTTTCGGAGTGATGACTTACTTTTTCGCTATGGCGGTGAAGAGTTTGTAGTTGTTTTATCGCCAACTAATTTTGAGAATGCGATGTCCGTTTTTGAGCGGTTTAGAATTCACCTAGAAGCGTTTGACTTTCCACAGGTGGGTAAGGTTACGGTAAGCGCAGGGATCACTAGAGTGGAGCCTGAGCATCATCCTTCCACGTTGCTTGAACGCGCGGACGGTGCACTTTATTACGCTAAAGAGCACGGGCGTAATCAAGTTCAAATCTATCAACACCTAATTGCTAGCGGGCTGCTAACGGAAAAAACGATTGGCGATGATATAGAGCTATTTTAATTTATTGCCGTTAAACTATAGGTCGTAGAGTTCGGGTATTTGTTCGTTTTGGCTAATTTCTTTTTTAGTGGTCAACTCGGTCGCTATGTCAACTAAGTCCTTCTTAACTAAATCACAATGGAAGTCAGTTTGTACATTTGAGTAACGGGCCGCATCCAGCGCTTCAATCTTTTGTCGAACATTAGAATCTTGCAGTAAATTGCTTAAAACACCTAATGAGTGGATTGGAAAAGAGCTTAGTCTTGCGCTCCATAATAATAGCTGTTTTTCAATTTGTTCCAACTGCTGTTGCTTAATGGCAAGTTGCAGTGCTTTATAGAGCTGAGATTCGTTTAGCTCTTTTTCAATGGTTGATTTAAATGGTTTAGTTTTGGTTCGCTTGCGTTCTTGAGGTAGTGATGATGGCGATTTATTTAAATAGACCAGCAACGTAATCAACCATAATAGCGCAAAGCCAAAAGTAGCTGCTTTCCAGTAAAAAATATTGGGATCCACAGACACTAGCACTTGCTCGGTTACTGGGCCGATTTTCTCATTCGCTTCGGTGGTTGTCTGCGGCGTTGCTCCAGCTAATATTGTGAAGGTCTTGCTTGGTATTGACGCCGTTTTTTCGCTATCAGACTTGGTATCCCACCAGGTGACTTTGACAGAGGGGAGTGTTATTTCACCTTCTTTTGTAGGAATAACGGCTAATTTTTCAATTCTCTGGCCGAGTATACCTCTGTCGTTAACCTGACGTTCTTTTTGAGGCGTGTCGGGATAAAATTGCAATCCGTCAACTTTTGGTAAGGATATTTCTGGTATCTGAGATTCACTCAAACCTTGGGCATATAATAGTATTGTCCAAGTAACAGGCTCACCAACTGTCAATTGGTTAGTGCTTGAAGACCATTTATCCGCCAATACGACTTCGGCAGCTGGCATCCAAGGCGTACTTGCGGTTGTAGGTTGTGGTTTAACGACAATATCAACCGCTTTACTGTTAACGCTGATTGGTCGGGTGGTATTTAGAAAACGGTTTCCACCGCGTTTACTAGAATCGTTAACATCCGCGGTAAAATTGATGGCACTTATGGTTAACTTACCGCTCTTTTGCGGAAAAATTGCGTAGCGCCTTTCGGTCACAATATACCGGGTTCCACTGAGCATCTTGTCGTATTGAATGTCATCGCCAAGTTTTTCGACAATACTGTCATTGGCCGTTGGTTCAGTTAACCTTGCGTAGTGGGTATTTACGGCGCGATAAAGTTTTACCGTAAAAATAATTTGTTGCTGCACATAGGATGTATTTTGATCGGCGTTGGCTTCCAAATAAATAGCTTTCTTTTGTCCGTTTAGATCTACTTGGTCGCTGGTATCTTTTATGAAAAGGTTTATCGCTTCTGTCTGTTCGTTACCCACAGGAATAGGCGGGATCACAATCTTTCCGGTTACTAAGGTGCTTAACTTAATTTTCCAACCTTTAATAATACTGGTTCTGCCGTTTAGGTTAGACATCTGCTGGTATTGGCTGTTGGAAATGATGGTGAATTCTTTTGGGATCAATGATAAGTCCGGCTCCGAACCGGTATCCTTGTCTACCTGAATAGTTAGTAAGAAACTTTCACCTGCATGAATGTTTGGTCGGTCAATAGATTGGCTAATTTTTGCGCTAGTAGAAAGTGAAAAAAATAATACAAATAAAGCGAAAGCTCTAGCTATAACATAGCTACTAACTCCATTATTGATCGCACGCTGTTTTGGGGCAAGTGACATTAAATTAGCTCTTGTAGTTTTTTTAGATACTCTATTCATGGATATTTACCAAACTTTTTTCTCAGTTTGTTGACGACCGCGCTTTTGATATTCACGATACATTTTTCGTCTTAACAATCCGCCGGGATCATCGGGGATTTTCTCTAACCAATGCTCCAAAGCCTGATCTTTTTCAGTTTGGTCTCTTTCATCTTCGGCTAGTTGCGCTTCTTTTTCTTGTTGTTGTTGCTCTGATTCTTGCTGTTCTTGGCTTTCCTGTTGGGACTGCTGCTCTTGTTCAGACTGTTGTTCCGAGTTTTGTTCTGACTCAGATTGTTGTTCCGAGTCTTTATCTTGTTGATCTTGCTTATCCTCATTATCTTGTTGTTCGTTCTGCTGCTCTTGCTGTTGTTGCTTAAGCAGGTCTTCAACAATTTTTTTGTTAAACTTGGCATCTTCCACAAGCGAGCTATCATCACTTTGTTCAATGACTTGATTATATAGTTCTAAAGATGGTTCAAGCTGTTGCGCCTTAGCTAGACTATTTGCCTGATTATATTTAGATGTTAACGTTTTGGTCTGCGAAAACTGTGAAAGCGCTGATTGAAAGTCTCCTTTCTTGTAATTGGCCGAAGCCTGCCAGTTTGGGTCTTTAAATAAGTTGGCAGCCTTGTCATAATTCTCGTTTTCAAAAGCTTCAATGGCTTGTTGATCTTTACTTTTCCAAAGGTCATCCCATATTCCTGCCTGACTTGGTAATGGAAAGCTTCCAAATAAGAACAGCGCACTTAGCGGCAGTAAAAAGCCACTAGCCATAGAGGCATCTGACCGTCGAAATAGTCTTATAGTCATTAACAATAGAATTGGCCAACATAACCAGTAACCGTCGTCTATCCAGCGATTAATTCTTTCATCGGATTCAGCGCTTGATTCATCGGCCGAAGCCGATAGAGCGGCCAGTACAAAATCGACATCGTCAGAATTCGCCGAGAGTGAAATATATTGTCCGTTTGTTTGACGTGCAATTTTTTGCAAATTTTCTGAGTTTAGTTTGGGTAGAATAATGTTACCGCTATTATCTTTTAAGAATCCGTTATTGTCGGGTAAAGGTATCGGTGCGCCTTGTTCAGTGCCAACCGCTATGATTGAAAGTAGTTGTCCGCTGGTATTAATAGCGCGATTGACTTCATCAATATATTCATCATCGATACCGTCGGTTATCCAAATGATTTGGCCCTTAGACTGCTTTGCGTTTCTTAGTAGCTCAACGGCTTTAGCAATTCCAACATCTGGTCGACTACCTAAAACAGGCATAATTCCCGTTGATAGTGTCGGTACCATCGAGGCAATAGTATTTGAGTCTGAAGTTAAAGGGCTAATTATAAAAGCATCGCCTGCATAAACCACTAAACCGATTGTGCCTTCTTTAGTTTGCTCCAAAAGATCCATTATCTTATGTCTTGCGCGATCTATTCGAGCAGGTTTTATATCGGTAGCATCCATCGACAGCGAAAGGTCAAGTAGTACAACTCGTGCGCTTTCGGTTTGAAAAACGGGAACGGTTTTTTCTCTGTAACTTGGGCCGCTTAGCGCAATGACCATAAAAATAGACATTAAGGCGGTTAACCAGTAGCTTACATAAGAGCGTTTTTGATCGCCGGATGTGAGTAAAAAGTTTAACAGATGCGGCGATATAACAGAGTGCCAGGACGATTGTTTTTTTATAAGTTGACGAGCTGAAAACAGGATCAATATCACCGGGAAAAAAAGTAATAAGAATTCTGGTCGTAAAAAATGAAAGTTCTCCCAATCAATTGGCATTGCGTTCTCCAATAGATATTGTTTTTGCACGATGACTAATTTTTTCTAAGGTACGCGCAAGAAACTGAATCAAGAAAGGTAATACTAAACTGACTAAGCTAACTAATAAAAGCCAGTAGTACATTTCTTGTACTGGTCGATAAATTTCAGGTTTGTCTTCAACCGGCTCTAAGCTATCTAACATTTCGTATATCTGCGCAAGTTGCTGAGTGCTCTTCGCTCTAAAGTACTGTCCACCGGTTAGCTTGGCTACTGTTTTTAATGTTTCTTCATCTAACTCGGCAGAAGGGTTGAATGTTTGAGTTCCAAATAACAAAGAGCGGCGCGTCTGCTTATCGGCACCGACCCCTATGGTATAAATTTTTATTCCTGCATGTTGTGCTAATTTTGCCGCTTCAATGGGGTCGAGCTCTCCGGAATTATTGCGACCATCGGTTAGTAAAATCAAAACTCGGTTTTCAGCAGGGCGTTCACGTAATCGTTTAATTGATAGTCCTATGCCGTCACCTATTGCCGTACGAGAAGCTCCGGCGAGACCAATTTCTGTCTCATCAAGCATAAATTGCACGGTTTTCAGATCAAATGTTAGAGGTGTTTGTAGATAGGCTTTTTCTCCAAATAATACTAAGCCTATTCGGTCACCTTCGCGCTTTTCTATAAACTCTGAAAGTATCGATTTAACGACCAATAATCGATTAACGTTACGTCCACCAAGTTTAAGGTCTTCCTCTTCCATACTGCCGGAGATGTCGATGCTTAATAATAAATCTCTACCGGACGTTGGTAACTCAATCGGTTCGTCAATCCACTGTGGTCTAGCGGTAGCGGTTATTAAGCATAACCAACCAATAAAGGTTATTATTCTTTGAATAACTAGTTTGGAACTGGAGCTCGACTGTTTATTTTGCAGGTGACTCCAGTTTGAAAATAGCGGCGTTCGGATTGCTGCTAACTGTGGTTGCTTTGCCTTCGAAAAAAGCCAAATAATTAACGGCAAGGGGGACGCTATAAGTACCCAAGGAAACAGAAATTCAATCATGAGCCTTCTCCAGCTCTAATTGAATTAACACCATTAGAAGCCAGCTCTTCGGACTCAGATTTAAATTGGTTCTGTTTCTTAGCAAAATTGAGAATAACGGCTTCAATCCAAAGTTCGCTTGTTGATAATAAATTTTGCCATTCATCAAAGTCGATTTCAGGGGTTTTCTGGTAGGCAGCTTGTAAAAACAAATTACTATTTTCTACTGTAAAAAATTCTGAATTTAGTGTACTGGTTTTATCGATGGCCAGTTTTTTGCTTTGCTGATTAAGGAAATTTAACCACTGTGAACCATTAAGTGATGCTATTGAAGACTTGCCATAATAAATAATACCTATTCGCTTTAATAATGCTGACAACATGGCAACGTGGTGAGCTTCAAGGTTGGTTTTATCCACCATTTTAAGTCGTTCAATTTCCGCCTTTGCTGGTTTGATTAGTTTGGTCGCTTGCTTAAATTTGTAACGACGATATATGAAAAAGCTACAAATAACGATGACTAGAGCTAGTAATATCCACCACCCAGGAGCGTTGGGATATTGATTAACTTCAGCTGGTAGTCGAATATCTTTTAGGTTGTCTAATGGACTTGGTTGAGCAGCTTGTTGTGCGTAAACCGATGTCGAAATCGAGCAGCTGAGTATCCAATATGCGATAGGTTTAGTAGATTTACAAACTGGCATTATCGACCTCGTCCAGCTTTGGATGACGCTTTCTGGTTGCTACCTGAGTGTCCGTGAGCGAATTGTCGATAGCTCGTATCTACAAAAGTAAATATACCTCTGTGGCTAATAGCAAAGTCTTTAATTCGGTCGGACTTTGCTTGATATGCATTGCTATAATTCGCCCTCATAGACTTCTGCCCAGTATTGAGCATGCCGTTTTCAAATCCGTTGGTTATGCCATATATCCCTTCAGGCGGTAAGTCTGCTTCGATTGGGTCGCCTACAAGAACACAATGAATATCGGCGTGCTGAGAAAGTTGGCTTAACAACCGCTCACAACTTTCATCAAATTGGTTAAAATCGCTGATAAGGTGAATTACGCTTCCGGGCTTTGCAAGGTAGCGCAATCGTTTTAAGGTTTTTTGTAGTTTATTTTCCTGCTGGAGAGGAGCGCTTTGTTGATTTATAGAATCGTTTTCAAGTTTTTTCGATGTTATTGCAAAACATTGCTGCAAAGTACTTTCATGGCTCTCGACAATTTTGTTCAGTAAACGCATGCAGTTTCTTCGATTGCTAGAGGGCTTCATTTCAAAGTGGCTTTGCTCAGAAAATGCTAAAGCGCCAAACCTGTCGCCAGCGCTAAGTGTATGCCACATGAGTTGGGCTGCAATATGGCTCGCAAGCACCGATTTAAAAACTTTAGCGGTTCCAAAAAACATGCTGGGCATATGGTCAAGAACGACAAATACAGGTTTCTCTTTTTCTTCTTTGAATAGCTTGGTGTGTGCTTCACCGGTACGAGCGGTAACTTTCCAGTCAATGTTTCTAATATCATCGCCGATTTGGTACATACGGACTTCATCAAAGTCCATTCCGCGGCCCTTAAATCGAGAACGAAAGCCACCAACTCTATTGGTCTTAACCATACTTTCAGGGGCTAACCACTGAATCACCGGTTTTACGCGGGTTTCCAGCAGCTGGTTTAAGGTTAAGTCGATCCCTTGCCGAAACGAAGGATCGATTAGATCCTTTGAAGCAGGTTCGAATTTATGTGACAAATTTGACCAGTTAGACATAGTGACTAAGCGACGGGAGTTACTTCAATTAACTTTTCAATCACTTGGTCGCTATTGACCCCTTCGGCTTCCGCTTCGTAGGTTAATATTAATCGATGACGTAATACATCAAATGCCATACTTTGAATATCTTGTGGAGTAACAAAATCTCTTCCCGCTAACCACGCTGCAGCTCTAGCACAACGGTCAAGAGAAATGGTTGCACGAGGGCTAGCACCGTAGTCAAGCCAGCGGTGTAAGTCGGAGTCAACTTTTGCGGTATCTCGACTATTAATAATAAGCTGAATGATGTAGGTTTCTAATTCGTCGGACATATGTATGTCTAATACTTGATCGCGAGCGGCGAATAAATCATCTTTCATCAGGTCAATTTGTTCTTGCTCAGCGAAGTCCTTGTGTGCTTCTGTGCGGGTTAAAGCCAAAATCCTTGCTTCTGCTTTAGCGTCAGGATAATCAACCTTTACATGCATTAGGAAACGGTCAAGTTGCGCTTCAGGAAGCGGGTAGGTACCTTCTTGTTCAATCGGATTTTGGGTCGCCATAACTAAGAATAGCTTGTCTAAATCGTAGGTGTGACTGCCGACGGTTACTTGGCGTTCTGCCATTGCTTCAAGCAGCGCTGATTGAACTTTTGCTGGTGCTCTATTAATTTCATCGGCAAGTACAAGGTTATGGAATATTGGACCTTTCTCAAACTTAAAAGTGCCATCTTGTGGACGATAGATCTCCGTTCCTGTTAAATCAGCAGGAAGCAGATCTGGAGTAAATTGTATACGGTGGAAGTTTCCTTCAATTCCCTTTGAAAGTGCGTTTATAGCCCTAGTCTTAGCTAAACCGGGTGCACCTTCAACGATAAGATGGCCGTCAGCTAATAACGCAACCATTAAACGCTCAATTAGCTTTTCTTGACCAATGATTTGATAACTAAGGTTTTTCTGTAGTGTACTAAACTTGTCCTGCAATGACATGGAGTCTCGACCCTTGGATTACAATATAGAATTATTATCTACGAATTTAATATCGGGTTGCTTTTGTACCTGATCTGTACGCAATTTTCCAGTACATAAGACCTATTCTCTTTATTTTTAGGCGGTTATTTGCAACAAAGTGTTAAACCTGTAAGAATCGGTGCAAATCCTCCTCAAATGGGGAGTTTCGGCGATATTAGTTAGCTTCATATGGTAATGAGTTGACTCAATCGAAGATGGTTGCTAATTAAGAGTAATATGGAAGGTTAGAGAGAACAATGAAAAAGCTAAAAAATGAAGGTCAATTAGCTAAACTCGCCGTTTCTGTCGGTGAAAAATATGCGATTAATCGTGGATATAAGAATTTCTCAGCAACAGATGGTGCAAATGAAAAAGTCGAAAGTCTTTACCGTTTGTTAGTACAAGACAGCTTAGTGCAGCCATTGGCAAAAGACCAGGAATCGTTACTTAATATGAAACATAAATTGGCTATTTGGATTTCTAAACAATTGCCAGAAAACCATCCGTTGCTCAGTTAAGCCAAAGTACATAGTTACTTCTGTGCCTTTAATTACTATCGATAGTCATAGTTTGAGTTAGAGTCAGAGTTGCAGCTGGGTTGATTAAAAGGCTCTGTCGTTAAAAATTGCTAAAATTCCCATAAAAAGGTAGGCAAATATGTCGTTAATTCGCTGGATGTTCAAATTTCTCAAATGGATTTTGCTGGCCGCTGGTCTATTAACAGTAGTACTTGTTTATCGTACCCTTCAATTTAATCCTGAACCCTCGTCAATTGACAAATTAACACCGATTAGCATTGATTATCCATCGGCACTGGAAAGAGTATCCGGTGCGTTAAAATTTAAGACTGTTTCCGAGCAGAATCCAGAAGACGGCAACCCGCAGGCATTTCTTGACCTACACCAATACTTGGCCGATTCCTTTCCTAAAGTCCACAAACACTTGAAGCTAACAAAAATAGGAGAGCTGAGTCTCTTATATAAATGGTCTGCTACGAAATCAGATAACGATTTGAAACCAATCTTACTCATGGGGCATATCGATGTAGTGCCGGTTGATCCTTCTACTTTGTCTGATTGGACACATCCACCGTTTGCGGGTGTTGTTGGCCCAGAAAATATATGGGGACGAGGGGCTTTAGACGATAAGGCCGCCGTGGTCGCTATTTTGGAGTCAATAGAAACCTTGCTGTCGGAAGGCTTCGAACCCAACCGTGATATTTATTTTGCGTTTGGGCATGACGAAGAAATTGGCGGAAATAATGGCGCAAAAGAAATAGCCAAATATCTTGCTAATAAGGGTGTTCATTTCGAATATACCCTGGACGAAGGTGGTTTCGTTACACAAGGTCTTTTACCTGGGTTTGAGAAGCCTATAGCGCTTGTCGGTGTCGCGGAGAAAGGTTACGTAACCATTGAATTATCGGTGCAGTCTGAAGGGGGGCATTCTTCTGTTCCACCTAAAAGTACCAGTATTGGGATAATTAGCCAGGCGATCGTTCGTTTAGAAACTAGCCCATTTGAAGCTAGACTGGTTCCTGCGACGGAAGAAATGTTAACAACGGTCGGTAAAAATATGCCGTTTACTAAACGCTTGGTATTCGCTAACTTATGGCTATTTCGTCCTTTCCTTTTAAATCAACTGAGTCAGTCAAAATTAACTAACGCTACCATTAGGACAACCATAGCTGCCACAGTGTTTAACGCTGGGGATAAAGAGAATGCGCTTCCTATTAATGCCAAAGCAATCATCAATTTACGCCTATTACCAGGGGACTCTGTTGATATGGCTCTGGCTCATATTACTCGATCCATAAATGACCCGAGGGTTAAGGTGTCAGTAATAAGGGGAGGAGGCGCAACCCCGATAGCGGATAGTGATTCGGTATTTTTTAATCAATTGTCTAAAGTTATCGACCAAGTTTCTCCAGAGAAGCAACTTGTGATCGTACCTAATCTTATGGTGGGTGGAACGGATAGTAAGCATTTTATTGAAATATCTGACAATGTTTATCGTTTTGGTGGTGTAAAGATTAACCCTAAGAGTCTCAGTGGTTTCCACGGAACGAATGAGTTTTTGCCCAAAAAAGAGTATCACCGGGCTATTAATTTCTATTATAACCTGTTGAAACTTAACCAATAATCAAGGTTAGCTATTAGGGAAATTGGCGTAAGACTATAATTTGCGCCGCCGTCACGGTCATTCAACCAGATAAATGGAGAATGGAATGCATCCCATCCTTGAACACAATGTACTTATAATTAAAGAGCACCTTGGAATCTTAAAGGCAGCCAATAATTACGATATCCTTTCTCCTGAAGACGGCACGTTGCTAATCGAATGTCGTGAACCAAATTTAGGACCCATAACAAAACTATTACGTTTCACTGATTATAAGCAAATGACACCCTTCGATGTTCAGTTGCGAAAGCCGGATGGAACACCCTTTATAAGAATTCAAAGGGGCATTTCAATTTTTTTGTCGAAAGTTGTGGTTACCGATGAAAACAATCAGCTTATTGGCACTTTTCAACAAAAACTATTTTCAATAGGTGGTAAGTTTGATGTATTGGATAGTGATAACCAACCGGTGTGCCGCTTGCAGGGAAAGCTGTTAGGTTGGAATTTTCATTTTTCTCAGCAGGGAAATCAGCTTGATCATGTCACAAAAAAGTGGAGTGGCTTAGGTAAAGAGTTGTTTACCAGCGCTGATAATTATGTGCTTGAAATTTCGGACTTGGTTAGCAAAGACGACCCCGTTCGTAAGCTGATAATCGCTGCAGTTATGTGTATCGATATGGTACTTAAAGAATAGCATAACCGTTACACCGCTTAAAAATAGATCCATTGCTCAAGGTCGAACTAGCTTTACAGCTACTCGGTAGGGGGGCTAGTTTTAGTCGTTTTATCGGCCAATTCCCTTTTTAAGGAATAATTCAAACAAACGTTTGAATTATTCCTTTGATTGCTGTAGATTGCTGATTTAATTGGTCAACTGTTTTCAATGCTAGGGTCTAATTGTGGGTATATCACATAATGGATGCTGTCGTGAGGTCGAGGTAAATAATGAGTAATGAAGAGAAAGACGTTAAAACGAATACTGAACAGAAAGCGACGGCTGCTGTGAAAGAGAAAGCGTCTGTTACTAAAAAGAAGACTTCTACCGTAAAGAAGAAAACAAGCACAGTTAAGAAGAAACCTAGTGTAACTGCTGCTAAAAGCGATGATAAAAAAAGCACAACCGTTAAAAAGAAAGTGACGCGCAAAAAAGCGGTTTCTAAGAAAACCGATCGAGTAGCAATTGTCGCTGGTTTAAGAACACCTTTTGCTCGCCAAATGACTCACTTTAAAGATCAAAACGCTATTGAAATGGGCAAAATGGTCGTTTCTGAAATGTTATCTCGTATTGACATTGACCTTGCTCTTATAGACAGGGTTGTTTTTGGACAAGTGTTGGTTCACCCCGAAGCGCCTAACATAGCCCGTGAGATAGTTTTAGGTACCGGAATGAATGTATCGACAGACGCTTACAGCGTTTCTAGGGCCTGTGCCACAAGTTTTCAATCTGCCGTTAGCATAACTGAAGCACTTATGGCTGGAAGTATCGATATAGGTGTTGCTGGCGGTGCCGATTCATCTTCCGTTGTTCCTATAGGTGTTTCAAAAAAGCTGGCTCGCTTGCTACTATCTTTAAGCAAGGCGAAAACTTTTACCCAAAAGATGAAATTATTAAGCCAACTTAGACCCTCGGATCTCGCTCCAGTACCACCTTCGGTTAAAGAGTACTCTACCGGTTTAACCATGGGGCAAAATGCTGAGCAGATGGCTCGTGACCACGGAATAAGCAGAGAAGCGCAAGATGAATTAGCTCATCGCTCGCACACATTAGCTGCAAAAGCTTGGCAGGATGGTTTACTTGACGAAGAAGTAATGACTGCATATGTACCGCCGTTTAAAGACTCTCTCAGTCAAGACAATACGGTTCGTTTTGATTCCTCTTTAGATGGCTACGCTAAGCTAAGACCCGCGTTCGACAAAGTACATGGTACCTTAACCGCTGCCAATAGTACCGGCTTGACGGATGGCGCGGCGGCACTTCTGATGATGAAGGAATCTAAGGCTAAAGAATTAGGTTACGAACCTTTGGGTTATGTTAAGAGTTACGGTTTTGCTGCAATAGGAGCCGAACGAGACATGTTAATGGGACCATCTCACGCAACACCAATAGCACTTGATAGAGCTGGGGTAGAACTATCGGATTTAACCTTAATCGATATGCATGAAGCATTCGCAGCCCAGGCTCTTTGTAATGTTCAAGCATTCGCGAGTAAGACTTTTGCAAAAGAAAAGCTAGGACGTTCTAAGGCGATCGGCGAAATAGACATGGATAAATTCAACGTACTTGGTGGGTCCCTTGCTTACGGTCATCCGTTTGCAGCCACAGGAGCTAGAATGATCACGCAAACTTTAAGAGAGCTTAAACGTCGAGGCGGCGGCCTTGGACTAACAACTGCGTGTGCAGCAGGTGGGCTTGGCGCAGCAATGATATTGGAAGCGGAATAGGAGATGACTATGACTAACAAAGCGACGGGTAATTTATCGGCTTTTGAGCTTAGCGTTGCCGAAAATGGTGTTGGTTGGTTAACTGTTGATGTACCTAATGAAGCACAAAATACCGTAAAGGCAGAGTTTGCTGAACAGTTTGAAGCCATATTCGAGCAAATCAAATCTGAATCAGCGATTAATTCAATCGTGATCATTAGCGGTAAAGAAAATGGGTTTATCGCCGGTGCTGATATTAGTATGTTACAAGGTCTGGATTCTGAAGAAGCTGTTATTGAGTTAGCCAAAGTAGGTCACGATATTTTTAACCGTTTAGAATCACTAAATTTACCGGTCGTTGCGGCTATAAATGGACCATGTTTAGGCGCTGGCTTAGAATTAGCTTTAGCATGTAGCTACCGAATTTGCACCCAACATAGTGCGACCAAGTTAGGTCTACCCGAAGTTCAACTAGGCGTCTTACCCGGTGGTGGTGGTACACAACGCTTACCAAGACTCGTTGGTATTGCTACTTCCCTTGATTTGATGCTCACCGGAAAGCAATTAAACGGTAAACGTGCTAAGAAAATCGGATTGGTTGACGAAGTCGTACCGCGTTCAAACCTAACTAAAGCTGCCGAAAAAGCGGCTCTAAATCTGGCCAAAAAATCTAAACGTGTAACAAGTAAGCTCGCTCCAAAAGTTAACTTTAAAGGCTTGTTGTCGGTTGCCGAAATTCAGAAAAGTGCTTTGGAAACGAGCCGAGCGGGTCGAAAAATTATTTTCGATAAGGCGCTTGAAACGGTTAATAAGAAAACCCGTGGAAATTATCCGTCACCAGAAAAGATCATTCGCTCTGTTGAGGCTGGCATGGAGAATGGCTATGCAGCCGGTCTTGAAGTCGAAGCAAAATTATTTGCTGAGCTAGTTATGTCAGACGAAGCAAAGCAGCTTATGGGAATTTTCTTCGCGTCTACGGCCCTTAAGAAAGATACCGGAGTTCCTAAAGGGCAAGATTTCAAGCTGATTGATATAGAGCGAGTTGGCGTATTAGGTGGAGGTTTGATGGGTGCTGGTATCGCTTTTGTAACGGCGGACAAAGCGAAAAAGAAAGTTAGAATTAAAGATCAAAACCATCAGGGAGTTAATCATGCCCTGAAATATTGTTGGGAGATCTACCGCAAAAAGCTAAAACGAAAACATATGAGCATTAACGATGCGAGTAAACGTTTTGCTGCTATTACCGGGACGACGAGTTACCAAGGTTTTAAGAGTTGCGACCTGGTAATAGAGGCTGTTTTCGAAAATTTAGAACTTAAGCAAACAATGTTGAAAGATATTGAGCAAGTTACAAATGGCCGCGCTATATTTGCATCGAATACTTCTTCAATTCCAATATCAGATATTGCTAGTACCGCAAAAAATCCAGACAGAGTGATAGGCCTGCATTATTTTTCGCCGGTAGAGAAAATGCCACTATTGGAAATAGTGATTACCGACAAAACATCGCCAGATGTAATAGCTAGCTGCGTTGAATTTGGTAAGTCGCAAGGGAAAACTGTGATCGTTGTAAAAGACGGTGCTGGCTTTTATACCAGCAGAATACTAGCCCCTTTTGTTAATGAAGCTGGACACTTATTGGCGGAAGGCGTCGCTATAGATAAGATTGATAAAGCTATGAAAAACGCTGGATTTCCGGTTGGACCGATAACGTTACTAGATGAAGTAGGGATCGATGTTGGTACTAAAATAGCACCAATTTTGGCGGAAGCGTTTGGAGACCGAATGCAGCCACCGGCTTTGTTTGAAAAGCTGCAGCAGGACAATCGTAAGGGCAAGAAAAATAAGCGAGGCTTTTATGATTACTCAGCGGCAGGGAAAAAAGCAAAAGCGGTTGATGCCAGCATTTACACGTTGTTAGGCGTTGTTCCTAATAGCGGCATTAACGAGCAACAAATTGTGCAACGCTGTTTGCTTCAGATGGTTAATGAATCCGTAATGTGTTTAGAGGAGGGGATCCTTAGCTCGCCTAGGGACGGAGACATTGGCGCTATTTTTGGCCTAGGATTTCCACCATTTTTAGGTGGACCATTTAGGTATGTTGACTCTGTGGGTATTGAACTTGTCGTTGAACAACTTGAAGCGCTTCAGGCGAGCTGCGGAGATCGCTTTAAACCAGCTAAAATGTTGCTTGATATGAAAGCGGACGGTTCGAAATTTTATCAAGAGTGAATTTGGTGATTTTCCGAATAGGGGGTAAATAGGCCTACTGAAGTGTTGTTGCTTAAACTTCATCTGACATTTTTGAAATTGAATCTAGGCTTTATCGTACGAACAAATATAAAGATGATTCAAGAATCACGGAATTTGGTAGGGCAGTTCGGCTAAAAATAGTCGCTCGACAACAGTTTCAAAAGTTCCCAAAGGGTAAGCTTAGTTTTTGCTCCCTCTTCCCCCCGGGAGAGGGCTGGGGAGAGGGAAATCATATCTAATAGTTTGCACAACGCCAAATTGACTTTCCCCATTCTTTCCTAACTTTTTTTTCGCAGCGTTTCACTTGCTTGCGACATACTTTTTCCAAGAGCTGAAAAAGGTATGCAAAAAAGCTGGACGCTCAGCCGCTAGGCACTCTCAAGTGGCGTACTTGAACAATGTTATTATCAAACGACGGTTGAGCTAGTTTTCGAGGAAAAGATGGGACTGAATTAGCGGGAAGTTAAACTTCTCCTTCAGATAAAAAGAAACCGGTATCTTCTACTCAAGAGTTTCCGCTTTAAAATATATGCGCGTACCGCTGAAGTTGTTATCTTATCGCTAGGAAAAAGGTTCAATGGTTGGCTAAGTCGAAACCTGAGTTACAGCTACTCAGTTTAGATTCGAGTCAATACAACTGAAGAAAAATAGCCCTGCCTAATGAAAGAGCGGTTGAGAAAAAACTAGCGTTTTATGGCTGCTCGGAAATGATTTGGTTTTTTATTGGCTCGACCGGCCGCTTCTACGATAGCCGAATTAACCGGTTGCAATATTTTATAATTTGAATTGTCAGGTTTAAGGGCAAGTAACCACTTTGTTTCGACCATTTTCTTTCGCTTGGTAGAGTGCTCTATCGGCGAATTCCAGAACTTCACTTGGATCTTGAACAGCTTCGCTAGAAGAAATTCCTATGCTGGCGGTAACTTTAATCGAACCTTTCACTTCCACATCTAATTTTTGAATTTCTTTTCTTACTCTTTCAGCGATAAACTTTGCGCCACCCTGTTTGGTATTACTTAAGATAACGACGAACTCTTCTCCGCCGTAACGAAATACCTCATCGGAACGACGGATCGTTTCGCGAATAACACTAGCCACTGATTTTAATACCAAATCTCCTGCAATGTGGCCATAGCTGTCATTTACTTTCTTGAAAAAATCTACATCAATCACCATCAGTGAAAAATCCGCCTGATGGCGTTTATAAGAAGAAAGTTCCTTATGGTACGCCTCATTAAACGCAGCTCTGTTAGAAATTTGTGTCAAAGGATCTCTATGAGCTTTAGCAATTGCGCGGTGATAAAGTAAGGCATTTCGCAAAGGGTAAATTAGTAGCGATAAAAGGCGTTCTAATAAATCGGTTTCCTTCATGCTAAATGGCTTTCTTCTGCTACAAAGAATTTCGCCTAACAGCTCTCCCTCTAAAACCAACTCATACTTACAATGATGCGCTTGTTCTTGTCCGGTTCTAAAGTTTAGTCCTTCTTGCCCATGAGTATACTCAACGGAGTCGCAAGGTACTATTTTTGCTGTTTCTTCGCAGAAGGTATTCATCAAAGGAGTTATTTCTATTGATGGTTGAAGCTTTAGGGCAAGCTCAGATACATCTTCAAGTTCAATGCTGCTTTGGTTATGAGTGTTATTTCTGTAATTATCTAAACCAATTACTTTTGCCGGTGATGGTATG
>CAJQOL010000083.1 GCA_905479925.1 uncultured Kangiellaceae bacterium
CCCTACCACCCCGCTGTAGCTTCCATCTATATGACTCACAAAACGTGCAGCATAACCTTGAATGCCATAACTTCCGGCCTTATCCATGCAGTCACCGCTGTTAACATAAGTACTAATTAACTGCTCGCTTAACTCACCAAAAGTAACTTGGGTAATCGAGGTTACAATATCGGTGCGCTGCTCATTTCTTACCGCAACACTGGTTAAAACTTGATGGGTCTGCCCTGACAACGCGGTTAACATCGCCATTGCATCAGCGTTATCCAGCGGTTTTCCTAATATCTCATCGTGAAATGCAATGCAGGTGTCCGCTGACAACAAAGGCGCGTCTTGAGCACATTCTGCTAACTGCCAAGCGGCATCGGCTTTTTCAACTGCCATTCTTTCAACGTATTTAACCGCAGACTCGCCGTTGTTTACCGATTCATTGATATCTGCCGCCAGCGACTTAAAAGTGATACCTATCTGAGATAACAGCTGCTGGCGTCTCGGTGAGCGCGAACCTAAGTATATTTGCATGCTAGCGGACCTCGCTGTTTATTGGCAAAATTTGCGCCTTACGTCTCTTAATAATACAAACACCCAAGGCCAAAATAACAAGACACCAATTAACGGCAACCAATAGACATAGGTCACAGAAACGGAGCTTACAAAGCTACGCAGGGTGACCCCTAGAAGCATATGAATTCCAATAACGACACTAATGTTGATTGACTGTTTCCAACGGGGAAAAAGCCTAAGCCGGTGATAAGTCATTTGTATTAAGTAAGCAACTAACGCAAAAGTCATTGCATGAATGCCAAACAAGGTGCCGTATAATACATCGACAAACAAGCCAACTAACCAGCCTACCAACACCCCGACACGATTTGGCATAGCCATAACCCAATAAACCAGTACCAGCGCAACCCAATCGGGCTTAAAGACATTGATTAGTTCTGGTAAAGGCAAAATATTCATTAACATTGCAACGGCAAAGGATGCAACGATGACCAAGGTGCCTTTTGAATCATTCTTCACCATTGGTCACCTCCTCAACAGAGTCCGTCCACACCAGTAATACCGACGCAATTTCTTCTAATCGAGCGGTCGGTTTTGCAAATATAATCGCATAGGCTTTACCTGGGTCATGGCGGACATCGGTAACCGTTGCGACCGGATAACCGATTGGAAATTTTTGTCCTAAGCCCGAGCTCACTAAGGTGTCTCCAACCTTAATATCCGTAGTATCGGTAACATTACGCAAAAACAATTGATTGATTCGGCCACTTCCTGCAGCGATTGAGCGCACATTGTTGCGCGCAACACGAATTGGAATACCATGGCTAACATCAGTAATCATAAGCACTCTAGCGGTTACAGGGGTCACTGAAGTGACCTGCCCTACCACCCCTTGCGCGTCGATAACAGTCTGACCCACATAAACGTCATTTAATGAGCCTTTATTAATGGTAAAGTTAAGGCTAAATGGGTCATTATCGATTTCTATAATTTCTGCTAATAGCCTGCGCTCAAGCGTTTCGTTTTCAGTACCTAACAAATTTCTGAGCCGGGCGTTTTCGGCCTGCAACGCGATAAACTTTTGTAGCTGAGCCCTCAATATCACAGACTCATCCTTAAGCTTTTGATTTTCTTGACGTAAATGGGAGCGTGTTACCAAAGACTCACCACCCCAAGCTGAAAATTCCGCAGGAATTTCTGCCAAATAAATAATGGGAGTAACTAAGGTTCCAAGTGTCGCTCTAAGGCCAGCTAGGTGTTTCTCGTGATGGTCAACAAACATTAATACCGATGAAACCAATACAACAATAAATAGCCGAGTAGAGTGCGAAGCTCCCTGTGAAAATAGCGTTTTAATTGGTTATCGTCCGAAAAGAGGTTAACTGGTTGATATGCAGGGTATTTTGTTATTTTAGCGCATTATTCATAGGGACTCAAAAGTTAGTTCTCAAATACCGATATATTTCTTTGTGGCGCAAGTTGTTCCAATCCGTGGATTAAGTGCTAATAAACAGCATTGCTCTCACTAGGGCTATCAATATTGCTTAAAATCTGCTGTTAGCTATGTGAATCGGTTAAATAGATTAATCGACTATCAAAGCCCGATGCAAAGTCACACAAATACTAAGATTCTATGGCTTGATCAACCGACTTACTGGCTTTTACGAAAAGAACAATTGCGGTAATACTAGTAACCGCAGTACATGCTAGAGCCCACCTTAATGATAGATCACCATACGTTGGTTGAAACCAGTCAGATAACATACCAACTATCAACGGACCAAAACCTAAACCAATAAGATTTAGCATAAGAAACAATACCGATGAAGAAAATGCGCGCATATTCTCTGGGACTAACGAATGCGTTATTGCTATGGATGGCGCTAAGAAGGCACTAACCAGCGAATAGCCGATAAATAGCGAAACAAGCACCAACCGAATATCCGTTAGAAAGTAATACCCCATTAGAAAAGGTAACGCTAATGTACCGCTAATTGCAGATATCTTTAGATACCAACTCTTATCCTTTCTTCCGAGTCGATCAGCAAGGTACCCACCAACAAACGTACCTAGAGCACCTCCAATACCGATGATAAGACCGCCGTAGAAACCAATTTCAGTTTGCGACATACCGTGAACACGTTTCAAAAACGAAGGCATCCAATTGCCAAGCCCGTAGGTCCCTAACGTATGAAGCCCAACCGCAAAGGCCAAATAGACGAAACACGGCTTGGCAAAAAGGTAACGCATCATCGCAAACATTCCATTTGGCGCCTGCGATGGCACATTAACCGTACGTCTAACGGGCTCTTTTACCGTGAGCAGGAATATCAGTGCTAACAGAATTCCAGGAATACCCAGTGCCAAAAATGCCACACGCCAACCATACTCGGCATCAAGCCATCCCCCCAGTGAAAACCCGAATAATATGCCTAAATATATTCCCGTCGAATAAAGAGATAATGCGGTAGCTCGCTGGTTCTCTGAAAAATAATCTGAAATCATGGCATGTGCCGGAGGGCTGCATCCTGCTTCCCCAACTCCTACGCCGATCCGAGCGAGTAGAAGTTGAATATAATTTTGCGCCAATCCACACAACGCCGTCATCGCGCTCCAAACCACCACCGCTCCTGCGATAATATTTCGACGGTTACTTCTATCCGCCAACTTAGCTATTGGAATACCTAGCACCACATAAAATAGCGCGAATGATAACCCTGATAATAGTCCTAACTGAGTATCCGACAAATTAAGATCTGCTTTAATCGACTCCTGAAGAATCACCAATATCTGTCGATCTATAAAATTAAACACATAGACTAAAGTTAATAACGCTAGTACAAAATAACGATAACTTCCGGTCTGCTGAGAACTGAGCTGCGATGGCTGTCTATTGGGTTGTGCTTCATTATTATTCATGCAGGTTATCCATTCAGGTTTTCCATTCAGATTGACCATTTAGGCTACCGGTTAGATTATCCATATGGGTTTCCCCTACAGAAAAGCCTGTGATGAGCGATAGCTATTTAAAACAGAATAACGTCTAAATGCTCGATTGAATATCACGCTTCTAAAACAACTTGCGCGACCGCGTAATCTTGCTCGTCGGTAATTGCTAGAAACATTGATTTTACTCCCTTATTCTTTACCATGACTTCCGTAGCGCCATGTAAAACTAATGCGGGTTTGCCATCGCTATCATTAACTATCTCAATGCGCGGTAAGGTGACACCTTCTACAATCCCCGTTCCTAAAGCTTTTGCAAAAGCCTCCTTGGCTGCAAATCGTTTTGCCAAATATCGGTGCGGATGTTGATGCTGATTAAAAATAGCTAGTTCATTGTTGTGCAAAATTTTTTTTGCAAAGATTTCTCCATGCTTTTCTACTGAGCGCTGAACACGGTCGATTTGAACAATATCAATACCGATACCAAAAATACTCACCTGCGGGCCTCTTGCATAATTTGTTTCATATCTGCCACCGCTTTTTCAAGGCCGGTAAAAACCGCACGGGCAATAATGGCGTGACCAATATTTAACTCATATATTTCAGGGATTTCAGCGATCGCTTGCACATTATGGTAATGCAATCCGTGTCCGGCATTAACAATCAACCCCTGTGAGGAGGCTTGGGCTACACCATCTTTTATTTGCTGTAAATATTGTTTTTGAGAAGTCTCATTTCTTGCATCAGCATAATGCCCAGTATGAATTTCAATATAAGGGGCACCCGCCTGACTAGCCGCTTTGATTTGATCCGCTTGTGCGTCGATGAACAGGGAGACTTTTATACCTTGTTCGCCTAATTCATCGCATGCTCTTTTTATGTTATCGAAATTACCGACCACATCCAGTCCACCTTCGGTAGTCAGCTCCTCCCTTTTTTCAGGCACTAAACAAACATATTCAGGTTGCGTCTTTTTGGCAATTGCCAGCATTTCATCAGTAACCGCCATTTCCAAATTGAGCCGGCTATTGATTGCTTCTCTAACGAGCTCAACATCCCGATCTTGAATATGTCTGCGATCTTCACGCAAATGGATGGTTATTCCATCGGCCCCGCCTTGTTCTGCCAACAAAGCTGCATGAAATACCTGCGGATAATGGGTTCCTCTCGCCTCACGAATAGTTGCCACGTGGTCAACATTGACGCCAAGGTAGATGGGGTTATTTGTTTTCATTGCATATATCTCTTAACTAAACTGTTACTAGGTTAAAAGCCCCTAGGCTAAACCCAAAGCTTACGACTTTCCAACGGCTTTTGTCCAATCACTTGTCGAAGTAAGCGCTGGGTAATTTGTTGACAGTATTTATCCAAATTAGTCGAATATTTGGCTTTACCTATTGCTAAAATGGCGGCCCCTATAAATTGGTTAGCCGCATTACTTTTAAAGCCCTGGCTAACCGAGTTTACAATCGATTGTTCGGGCCCTTGTTCAGATTGACTGACGGGACAGAATCCTTGCTCTTCTATAAAGTAATAATGAGTATCTTCTTCGATTGCCTGACCATTAATATCATGCGTCCAATCCGGAGATATACCTAGGTCTTCCAACAATGATACTTCAAATTGTCTTAACGTGGCTGACATAGGTTCTTCACGGCGTAAATCATTCAAACATTCTCGGTAACGCTCCCACAGCTCCGGGCAAGGCTCACTGGCAGATAAAGACCGTATCATCAGTTCATTTATGTAATAACCACAGGCTAGCACCCTACTAGGCATAGATACAATGGGGGATTTCGTTCGAATAGCAAGCTCTTCTGCCGTGCAATCGGTAGGCTCCGATTGCGGCGATGCTTCTAAAAATAACTCGGCGTTAACAAGCGTTTTAAGATCGCTTCGGCCAGTGAAAGTTAGTTCTAGTTCATTAAAAGGTTGTAAAATGGCGCGCAATGATTGCGAATTTTTTCGCTTTGCTCCTTTCGCCACAATCGAAAATCGACCATTGCTTTGGCTTATAATATCCAGCAATAAACTCGTTTCCTTGAAAGGTCTCGAATGAAGAATAAAACAGCGAGTTATTTGATGTGCCATAGAAAACTACGCGCTAATCTAAAAATTAATAAACTAGTGAATTAATTGCCTTGGTGCTCATCAAAACCGAGCGAACGGAGTGCGCGCTCATCATCAGCCCAACCGTCTTTCACCTTAACCCATAATTCGAGAAAGATTTTTTGGTCAAATATTTCGTTCATATCTTTGCGGGCATCAGTACCAACCTTCTTAAGTCTACTCCCACCTTTTCCTATAACGATTGATTTCTGGGAGCTTCGCTCAACTAAAATCAAACCGTTTATTCGTAGAGTTCCATTCTCATCCGTTTTGAACTGCTCGATTTCAACGGTCATTGAATAGGGTAATTCATCCCCTAGCTGTCTAATTAATTTTTCGCGAATAATCTCAGCGGCTAAAAAACGTTCACTTCGGTCAGTATAATAATCTTCTGGATAAATGAAATCGCCTTCAGGCATATATTTGATCAGCATATTTTTTAGTTGTTCAACCTGATCGCCAAGTAAAGCGGCCCCTGGAACCAATTCCTGAAAATTATGTTTAGCAGACAGTACCTGCAAGAACGGCAGTAACTTCTCTTTCTCTTTAATTTGATCAATTTTGTTAACAAACAAGATAATCGGCTTGTCGGTCTTTTTTATGTGCTCCAAGACTAATTCGTCATCTTCAGTCCAGCGCTCCGGTTCAACGATAAAAACAACAACGTCAACATCAGAAATTGAACTAGATGCCGCCCGATTCATTAGTCGGTTAATCGCGCGGGGCTCTTTCTTATGAATGCCCGGAGTATCGACATAAATAAGTTGAGTATTTTCTAAACTATCAATCCCCATAATACGGTGTCGGGTCGTTTGAGGTTTTCTAGAAGTGATACTTAATTTTTGCCCTAACAGGTGATTGAGTAATGTAGATTTTCCGACGTTAGGACGCCCGACAAAAGCAACAAAACCACAGCGGTTAACTGGAGCGTTTTTTGAAGACTGATTCATTTGATTTTCTTTTCCGTTTCTATCATTTCAATCGCTCGATCCGCCGCCGCCTGCTCTGCTTTTCGTCGACTTGCGCCATGCCCCTCTACCAGAATGGACTGATATTCGACCTGACAATTAACCCAATAAAGCTTCTTGTGATCTTTACCGGTTGAACGCACTACTTCATAAACTGGTGTCTGATGACCGCGTGCTTGCAGCCACTCCTGAAGTCTTGTTTTGGGATCTTTTTGCGCCATGTCTAAGGACAATGCTGCAATCTTTTTCTGATATAGATTTAGTAAATATTTTTCCGTCGTTTGGTAGTCACTATCAAGTAACACGGCTCCGATTATGGCTTCAAAGGTATCCGACAAAATGGACTCTCGTCGAAAACCACCGCTCTTTAACTCGCCACTGCCTAATATTAAAAATTGGCTAAAATCCAATTCATTTGCCAACTCTGCCAATGCTTTTTCTTTCACTAAGAACGCCCGCAATCGACTCAGTTTTCCTTCGTCAGCTTTGGGGAATTTGCTGAACAATGCCGACGCAATAACACTACCCAAAATAGCATCACCTAGGAATTCTAGACGCTCGTTATGGTTGTGATGGGCGCTACGGTGGGTCAGTGCTTGTTGTAAAAGTTGCTGGTTGTTAAATTGATATCCAATGACTTTTTGCAGCAAGCTGAGATTAGGTTTTTTGGCCATAGATTATCGGCTTGATCTAATTTCTTCGTTAAACTCGACTAAGGCGGATAGGTTACTCATGATCGAAGTCTTAACTTCATATTGTACTAAAATGAATTTCTCACCCGAACGATCTCGCTTAGCTTTAAAAGCTTTTGGATCGATGCCTCGCACGTTGTTAACCGTCAGTCTTGTCTGTACCGTTGAGTTAATTGTTTTATTAGACATGTTAACGAATTCACGACTGTCAACAACGTCTTGAACCGCTGCACGGATAATACGATGTTCAAAATAAATAGGGACAACTTTAAATGCTAGCATTGCAAGAAACCCAACCATTCCAATAATGGCCAAGTAACTCCACATGGTTGCGCCTTGTTGATATCCTCTTTTCATATAAACCTCAATAGTTTGCTCATATATAAGTAAGGTGAGTTGCGGCTGATATTAAAAACAAACAACATTCACAGACTCCTTTAGTTTAGCATATTATAAGAAAACTGATGTTTTGCTAACTATCCAACAATGGAGCAAGTGCTTCGAACTATTCTATTGAACCAACTCTGTCAAAATCAACTCCAGTAGGCACCCATCCAAAGTATTTATTTTTTATGCCAAACTCAAAATGCATCCAGATACTGACGGCATGCCCAACTAAATTTTCCTCTGGTACAAAGTTGGTAGTGCTCCAATAACGACTATCCATACTGTTATCACGGTTGTCGCCCATTACAAAGTATTTACCCTGAGGAACTAAATAATACAAGTCCTCACGCTGAGGACGTCTGGTATTATTTAAAGTACCGTGAACTCTTTCTCCTAAGCTTTCTTTGTATTCAATATTAACATGAGAAACCCCTGTATTTGGATTGGTATCTATATATCCAGGGCCTTCAACCGGTGCCTTGTTAACTTGAAACTTTTCTGGACATTCCGCCTTTGGAGTAGCGGGATCGCAAAACGGGTGAATTATGATTTCTTTATTACGGGTATAAATAACACGGTCTCCCGGTAATCCAACCACCCTTTTAATATAGTCTTCTCCGGTATCTGGTGCTCGAAACACGGCAACATCACCACGTTTAGGTAGTCCAACTTCAATGACTTTTTCTGAGGTAATGGGAAGACGAAGACCGTAGTCATACTTATTAACCAAAATAAAGTCGCCTTCGGTCAAAGTAGGCTTCATCGACGCCGATGGGATCTGAAAAGGCTCGTATAAAAAGGAACGTAGAACAACAATGATAAATAATATTGGAAAAAATGACTTAGCATAATCGACATGAATAGGTTCTTTCGAAACTGTTTCAATCGCCTCTTGTGGTGGCTTATCCATTCGGTTATACAATTCCTGTACCGCTTGTTTGCGCTTTTTTCCAGCGGTTAACGCGTCAATCAGCCAAACGATGCCTGAAATAAACATTAAAGCCACTAAAATAATTCCGTATAAACTACTCATTAATATTCCTAAATCTTCTATTCAAATTGCCAGTTCTAATCGTTAATTTTTAATACAGCCAAGAATGCTTCCTGCGGGATATCAACTCGTCCCACGCTTTTCATTCTTTTCTTTCCTGCTTTTTGCTTTTCGAGAAGCTTACGTTTACGTGTAATATCACCGCCGTAACACTTAGCGGTTACATTTTTTCTCAACGCTTTAACCGTTGCTCGTGAAATGATGTGGTTGCCAATTGCTGCTTGTATAGCAATTTCGAACATTTGACGAGGAATAAGTTCCTTCATTTTTTCCACTAAATCACGTCCACGATATTTTGCTTGCTCTCGGTGAACAATGATTGCTAACGCATCGACGGTTTCGCCATTGATTAGAACGTCGAGCTTGGTGAGGTCCGCTTCTTGGAAATGCTTAAACCCGTAGTCTAATGAAGCATAGCCTCGACTTACCGATTTTAGTCGGTCAAAAAAGTCCAGTACCACTTCATTCATGGGAATCTCGTAGGTTAATGCCACTTGAATGCCCATATATTCCATTTTGGTTTGCACCCCGCGACGCTCAACACACAGCGTAATTACGCTACCCAGATGCTCCTGCGGTACCAAAATATTAACTTCCGCTATAGGTTCACGAAGCTCTAGAATAGTACTTGCATCAGGAAGTTTAGCCGGGTTATCGACATACACTTGCTCATCTTTGGTGGTAATAATTTCATAAACCACCGTCGGTGCCGTCGTGATTAAATCTAAATCATATTCCCTTTCCAGTCGTTCTTGGATAATCTCCATATGTAACATACCCAAGAAACCACAACGAAAACCAAACCCTAAAGCTTGAGAGTTTTCTGGTTCGAAGAATAATGATGCATCATTCAGGCTAAGCTTATTCAAAGCATCACGAAATGATTCATAATCATCCGATGAAACAGGAAACATTCCAGCATATACCTGCGGTTTAACCTGTTTAAATCCTGACAAAGCCTCTTCTGCACCGTCTTTCATATGGGTAATGGTGTCACCCACTGGCGCGCCATGAATATCCTTAATTCCGGCAATAACATAGCCAACTTCACCGGCCTTAAGCTCTGGCAAGTCGTTGCGTTTTGGCGTAAATATTCCTAAAAAATCAACCAGATGCTGCTTTCCAATTGTCATAGCTTGCATTTTGTCACCCTTTTTTAGGGTACCTTCAACCACTCGAACTAACGAGACAACCCCTAGGTAATTATCAAACCATGAATCAATAATTAAGGCCTTTAAAGGCGCATTTGGATCACCCTGCGGCGCAGGCACTTTGGCAACAAGATCTTCGAGTAAATCTTCGATCCCTATTCCGGTTTTAGCACTACATTGTACGGCGTCCATGGCCTCAAGGCCGATGATATCTTCAATTTCCTGAGCAACTCTGTCTGGATCAGCCTGAGGTAAATCTATTTTATTAAGTACTGGAATGACTTCCAAATCTTGCTCTATTGCAGTGTAACAATTGGCTAACGTCTGAGCCTCTACCCCTTGACCCGCATCAACGACCAAAAGCGCCCCTTCACAGGCAGCAAGTGAGCGCGATACTTCATAGGAAAAATCAACGTGACCGGGAGTATCGATAAAGTTTAATTGGTAATCATTTCCATCTTTGGCTTTGTAAACTAAGGTTACGCTTTGGGCTTTAATCGTGATTCCACGTTCTCGCTCAATATCCATAGAATCAAGCACTTGCGCAGACATTTCTCGCTCTGATAGGCCGCCACAGTGTTGGATCAACCGATCCGACAGGGTCGACTTACCATGGTCGATATGGGCAATAATTGAGAAATTACGAATAAATTGGGTATAAGACATATTTTTTGCTGCTATTAGCGGTAAAAACCGCGGTTGATCAAGGATAATTTAAGGGCTCGAATTGTACCCTATTTTAAGCGTATCGTGTTGTTGAGTTTAGTAAATAGGTGGTTCGCCGGGCGGGCGGTGACGAAAGCGCTGGTGTAACCACATATAGTCAACGGGATATTCTTCAAGATATTGCTCTAAAAAGTTGTTTATTCGAGCCGCATCTGTTGTTTCGTCAACATCCGGAAAGTTTTCGAGCGCCGGAAAAATTGTTAGTTGATAACTGTCGGCTGAGTCTAAACGACGCTGGGTAAATGGAACTACCGCGGCCCCGGTCATAGCAGCTAATTTTGTGGTTGCCGTTATAGTTGAGGTTTGAATATCAAAGAAAGGCACGAAAACCTTTGTTTTACCGCCATAATTCTGGTCTGCGGCGTACCAAACAATTTGGTTCTTTTTGAGCGCTTTAATGGTTCCCCGTACGTTATTCCGATCTAAAAGTCCTTTTAAATGACGCAGTCTACCTTTACTCATTGCCTTATCAAACAATGGGTCTTTAGCTGGTTTGTACATCGCTAAAAAATCATAATGAGCGCCGAGCAAACACCCTCCCATTTCTAAGCTGGTCATATGAAAACTGAGAAGAATGACACCTTTACCCTTTTCTAATGCAGCATCCAAATGTTCCTTGCCAATTATTTCAGTACCCGCGTGCTGTTGATTTAGATCGCTGTACCAACAACTAGCCGTTTCAATAAGTCCACATCCCGTAGCCTTCATATTTTCGGTGACCAACTCATCTAATTCGCTTTCGCTTAATGATGGAAAACACAAGGATAAATTAATTCGGGCTATACGCTCGCGCTTTTTGGCCAATTTAGCCATTAACCACCCCAAGCCACGTCCTAATCGACGACGCCAACTGCCCGGTAAAAGAGCGATCAACCGCAATAGGAACAACCCGAAATGAATCGGCCAGTACTTTGGTGAATAAAAGCGCTGAGTTGAGTCTTGTGCCATAACCTTGCCGTGTATTGATGCGACGGAAAAACTCGTTTCCGCCGGCAGATGAACGCGTAGTATTTTGCCGCATTAAAAAAGTGAATGATACTGGTAATAAGCCTTGTTTGCACGATAAAAGGTCATTCAATCGCTTGCTAAATGGCGCCCGCAGGTTAAGAGGTAAAATTAACGATTCTAATTAAATTAGTCGTTTTAGGGGAAATTAGATGCTTTTCTTACTAAGCTGCCGAATAACGTTTCTATATTGCGGTATTAGTTCCTCTGAACAGTATCGTTTTATAGACTTTTGATAGTCTGCTGAAGTGTTTTCAGCGGTTTCGCTAAATAGCCGCTGGTAAAGCTTTTCAAGGTGATGACAGAGATGCTCAGCCTCGCTTAACTCACCGTTAACGGGATATAAATCCATTTCATTAACATATTCCGGATAAGCAACTCGATTGGGCGCAACCGGCACAGCACCTCGCGCTATTGCTTCTAACAAACTAAGCCCCTGAAAATCGTGTAGTGCGGTTGAAATAACGACATCAGCACGTTTAAGAACCGATTCATATTGCTCTTGAGGTTGATAACCCCAAGTCACAATTTGCTCCGCCAATTCTTTTTTAGCCCGCTTAAAGCAATCAGGAACTTGGCGGAAAGATTGCCCCATAACATGAAGTTTGAAAGCGAATCCTTTCTGCTTTAATAATTTAAGTGCGTCAAATAGAACCTCCGGTTGTTTATCATATTCCCAACGGTGGTTCCAAAGAAACTCGAGTATATTGTTATTTGCTGATTTAGCCGAATTAGTTGGTTGGTCACAATTAATATAACGCGCTTTACTACTTTGTCGTTCAAACTTGGTATTAGATATAGGTACAGAAATTACCTCACTATTATTCCGAATCTTTGCAAGTAAACCGGTTGGGACGCCATCGGGTAGTCGTTTTAACAATTTTGTTGCACCACTAAAGAATGTTTCTAAATTATAGTTTGAATTAAATAACACTCGGTCGGCGCATAACAAGGAGTAAATGGATGTTAGTTGTGCGTTAATTCGGTTAGCCTGCTGAACTCCATTATCCGCCTCTTCATTGGCCGATACCGGGTAATCAAATTGATTTTCATGAACGTAAACTAAGGTAGGTAAACTAGCTAACCGGGGGACAAAACCTCGCAGACTTGATAGATCAACCATTGAGGTGACCACTAAACAATCATAATCCTGCTGTAGTTCCTCAACATAATTAAATGCAAAGGTTAAACTATTACCTCTGACCCGCCAGGAAAAATAACGATCCGGCAGTGCTATTTGCGTCCAATCGAACTCAGCAAGCTCCTCGGTCAACTGGCGTCGCCAAAAGCGATGACTTGAAGCATCATATCCAGATAATAAAAGAATTTTCTTTTTACTTTTTGCCATCCTTTTTGGAGATGTTTCTGGGAGAGGTTTCATATCTTGTTGGGGCATATAATCAACCTAATTAAAACCTTGGAATAATTTTGCCTGTTCACAAAAAGTTAATCGAATAGCTAGAGGCTAAACTAAAGATAAAAATGACTGCATTTATTAACTACGGTTAGGATACATTTGATTTCGGCTACTCTTTCTATACCAACGAATAATTTCTTTCTGATCCGCAGGAATGGCTTGGCCTAAGTCACGCTCCGTTATTGCATGATTAGCTATCATCGATTCCGACTTGCTTTCCAACAACGCTAACATCCTTAACAATTCTTGTCTTTCTGTTTCTGACAAAACAGATTCCAACTCTTGTGTTCTAGCCTCTATTTGGTCAACCACTATTCGATACAAATCGACGCCTTTATCCGTAAGGACTAAGTTTTTGACTTTCTTATTGGTTGGATGCTCTTCAATGGCAACTAGCGACTCAGATAATAGGCTCTTAACAGCGCGACTTACAGTATAAGAATCGAGTCTTCCAAGGTAGGCAATATCGGCTGATTTTATTGGCATATAACTGCCAATGTTAATCAAAACTCTAAACTCCCTCGGCTCCAACTGACTCATTTTTCTGATGCTAGCATCTTTATTTAGCTGAAGAAGGTTAGTTACAACAGCAATTCTAAATGGAAAATGACGATCTAGATCAAACGGCTTGTCGAGCCGAGTCGTAAGTGGGATTCGAGTTTTAATGTAGCAAGGAGGTTTATTCAACGCTATAACAACTTACAAACAAAAATTATTGGCAACGATAGTAGCAATGTTTTAGGCAAATTGATACTCAAAACCTGGCACGATTAACCCAGCAATCTATAAATTGAGATATAGCAAAAACGAACGTTAGCTCTGAGACTTAGGCGATTAATCGAGTGATTGATAATCCTGTACAAAAAGAAGACACGGTAGCGAAATTATAAAAAAGGAAACAGGCTATATTTCTCAACGTTTTTCATATTGAAAATCATAACTATTTTCAGCACATACCGCTTGGTACACGTTCATATTATTGTTTAGCTTTTTAGCAATCTCGCACATTTGTTGCGACTTCAGTTTTGGCACTGAGGCTCCCAAATAGATGCTCTGAATCAGCTCTATTGGAAAATCGATAACTAAATCATCGTCTGGCTGTTGGTCGACAATCAAACGCCATTCTTTTTGAGTTCTAAACTGGTAGTTCTGTGTCAAAAGAAGTGAGGTTAAATCATCAGGCATTTCATTAAGTTCCCCCATCATCAAATCAACACAGTTATTTATGTGAACCGGTCTAGGAGGCTGTCGGCTATACTTTACCGGTAGACATTTTTCAAAAATAGAGTCTTCGGCGACTTTAAATTTTATAACAACACCGGAATATCTCGCAGCTTCTAAAAGCCATAACTCAGAATTATTCGCGTTTTCAAATAACGGTAACATCCGTTTGTTTTTAACGAAAGCAAGCCACTCATCAAATATTTCTTTGGCATTATTAAATTCTTTCTCAACCATAGCGGGTAATAGCCCCACTAACGAATCTCGAATTTCCGATTCATCGTTAAAACGATTCTCCCCTCTCCATCGCCTTATGGCTTTTTGTAGTGGGTGATTTGGGTTTCCTCTCGGAGCGGATTTACCCAGAATAGCGGATGTCATATATTTAACCGAACGCTCAAACAATGCTTGGCAATCAAAATCTAATCGGGTGTATTGGTTGGGTAGAAAAGGATCAGGGATTTGATCCGCTTGAAACAAAGGCAGTGACTGATGCTTAAGAATTTGCATAACACCTTGATAACTGCCGTAATATGCTAGCGATGGAGGTAAATCAGCCATATATCTCTGTTTTTCCCCGAAAATGATTATTTGTTCTTTTATTATTCACCAATGAAGTAACCACTAGCGTTTATTTGTTTAACTTTGTACAGCTTCTCGAAGCCCTTTATTAATCTACAAGAGGTCAATCACAAATACCTGCTAACTGTTGATTCTATTCAAAAAAGGAAGACATTTAGTTCAAAAACAAGAATCTAAAGCAACTCTAGCAGCGAAGCAACACCTAGATCAACCTACCTAAAAAAAGTTTAGCTGAAAACCAATAAATTGGGGTAGCTTTTAGCCGTTTAATTTGCTGAGAGCGACCATAAAATGCAATAGGATTATTATCAATAATTTGTGTCCGTTTTGTCCGGAATTCGTATATGCGGACAGTTAACCAATAACATTCCCGATATCGGACACTTTGAGCAAACATCGTAAATAGCTACAAAGGTAAGAAATAAGGTTTTACAGCTTTAATATCAAGTACTTAGGCGAAACCAAGCAATACTGGCACGCTAAATGCTTTATAACCATTACAAATCAGTTTTAACGAAAATGGGAAGGCGGATTAAACGCCTCCCAAACAACCAAATATAAAGATAGGAACAACAAAATGAAACATTCACAGACAATTAAAAGCCGAGTCTGCGCTGGATTTTTTATGATAGGCCTAAGCCTCGCGATACTCGACGGCTTAGCTAATGAAAAGCACTTTCTAGATGCTGTGGGTGGAAAGTCAGCTACGCTTTGTGAGACGTTAACGCCACTGGCGCTATTCCTGTAATTTTGTGACCACCAAAAAGCCCTGAAATGACCGCTTGGTATGTAAAACTTGTTAGGCGTCCTGTACTAGGCACCGTTGTCATAGCCTTATCATAAGCAAACAACACATCATCACAGTAAGGAATTAAAGCTTCTACTTCAAACGGCGATTGCATATTCACTAGAATCACATTTACTTTTTTGCTCTGAGCTCGCCAACATAATTCTCGCAACTGCTCTGTCTTTGCTAACTTTCTAGACTCTGCATCATTTTCTAACCGTTGATTCATTTGCTTAACCGCTTTCTCAGGTTTATCTTCTAAAGTCGGTTTACCTATTGATTGATCGAACTTTTCCCTATTGCTCATCGTAAACTCCCCTTCTACCACTGGGCTATGCTTCTCATCAGAATAGAAAATAACTAACTGATTTGTCGCCGGTAAAAGCTCAAGCCCTTGTAAGTGACTAATTTCATCGATAGATAAAAAATGGCTAGTAAAAGCAAGCTTGTTTTCGCCCTGAAAATAGTGGTCTATTGAGTCCCTTATTAATAATGCTTCTCTAGAGTCACTGACAACCCACTGGATGTTTAGGTTTGCCACGTTCGTCAAAGGTAAACTTCGATTACTATTTTTGAAGTGGGATAAAGACTCAAAAGCTAACCGCTTTTCCAACTCTCGAGAGTGTGCTTCTTGATTAATCGCATTTTTAGTAACAACTTGATTATGGGGAGTTACATACGCTGCCAGTAATGAGTCAATGCGAGATATTGCGCTATTATCTTCATGAGCTTTGCTATCAATTGAATTCAACCTAGCCGCCGTATCGCGAACAAATTGATAAAAATAGCAAATATCCTCATAGCAGCGAACCGAAAACGGCATTAACACTATGTCAGCTCCTGCGGCAAAAGCCTGCGCAGTGGATTCTACTGGGTCAAAGTGTTCAGCGATTGAAGCCATATTCATGGCGTCAGTTATAACAACTCCTTTGTAGCCCATTTTGTTTCTTAACAGTTCTGTAAGCAGTACCCGTGACAAGGTTGCAGGTTTGACTAATTTTTTACCGGACTTAGTCATTAAACAACTATTATCAACCTCTGGAAATTGGATATGAGCGGTCATAATCATGGCCGGATTAGCTTGTTTAATAACCTGATAAAATGGAAACAAATCATTTTGTTCAAGCTGCTGAAGATCTCCTTCGACTCTCGGCAAACCGGTATGGCTATCTATCGCTGTATTTCCATGTCCAGGAAAGTGTTTTAACGTTGCCATGACATTCCGATTTTGCAGACCGTCAACCATTGCGCTCGATAACTCAGCAACATCTTTCGCGTTTTGTCCAAATGAGCGAGTATTTATTACCGGATTAAGCGGATTACTATTAACGTCTACAACCGGTGCAAAGTTGAGATTAATTCCCATTGAACTAAGTTGGCTTGCAATCGCTTCACCAACCGCTTGCGCAAAGAATGTACCATGCTGTTCCTTAGTAGCTCCAACAGCCATATTACCGGAGAACCCCGGATGTTCATCTCGGTTGAGGCGAACCACCCGACCACCTTCCTGGTCAATTCCAATAAACAGTGGTTGTTTAGACGCCGATCGTTTAGCGGCTTCTTGCATTTGCTGGGTAAGTTGGGTGAGCTGCTTTCGAGAAACTATATTTTCCGCAAAAAGAACCACACCACCTAAGTCAGTTTCAGTAATTAGGTCTGCCAGAGCGTCGGGCAAATAAGTAACGACAGGATTAGTATTGGTATCGCTAGGAGGATTTTTTTCAGTCAATGACTTGGTGGCAGAAATTTCTGATTTTGAATGATTCGAAGTTTTAGTGGTGAGCGAATGATCTAAGCCTGGTGATTCGTCAAAAAATCGAAAGCTCAGTATTAAGCGGCGTGCAATCGTACGTTCAAAAGCGGTCAGTTTGAAGTTAGTTGTGTTAACCGACGACGGGGATTTCATAGTTAAATTAAAAGCACAATCTATTTGCCAGAAACTAGCTGACAGTTTGGACTAAAACGCATTGAGTAGCAATCCCAATAACAAGCCGATTAAGCGGCAATCCGGCTTACTTGAGCTCCCAACGCTTGTAGCTTTTTCTCGATGCAGTCATATCCGCGGTCAATGTGATAAATACGGTCAATTAGCGTATTACCCTCTGCACTTAATGCCGCCAAGACCAAACTTGCAGACGCTCGCAGATCGGTTGCCATCACCTTCGCACTATTTAGTTTATTCACTCCTTTACAAATAGCGGTATTGCCTTCAATGTGTATATCAGCCCCCATTCGCTGCATTTCGTTGACATGCATAAAGCGATTTTCAAATATCTTCTCGACAATTAGACCTGTTCCTTCTGCCATAGAATTTAACGCGGTAAATTGGGCTTGCATATCAGTTGGAAAACCGGGAAACGGTGCGGTCTTAATATTAACCGCCTTTGGACGACGACCTTGCATATCAAGTTCGATCCAGTTAGGTCCAAACTCAATTTTTGCACCGGCCTCCTTTAGTTTATCCAAAACCGCAATAAGAAGTGACGGATCAGTATGCTCTACCCGCACTCTTCCTCCGGTTATAGCACCAGCAACCAAATAAGTCCCCGTCTCAATTCTATCCGGTTGAATAGAGTGATTAGCACCATGCAAATGTTCAACACCGTGTACGGTTACAGCATCAGTTCCTGCACCCTCAATCTTTGCTCCCATCGAGCATAAACATTTTATAAGGTCAACGACCTCTGGCTCGCGCGCTGCATTTCTTAAAACAGTTGTTCCTTTAGCCAAGGTCGCCGCCATTAGAATATTCTCAGTTGCGCCCACACTTACTATATCCAACAATATATCAGCACCATGCAAGCCATGTTCAGCATTTGCATGGACGTAACCATTATTGACCTCTATCGTAGCGCCCATCTGCTGAAGTCCTTTTATATGCAAGTCGACCGGCCGAGAACCAATTGCACAGCCACCAGGTAGTGAAACTTTAGCTCGTCCATTACGAGCCAGTAATGGACCTAATACCAGTATTGACGCTCTCATCGTTTTTACTAAATCGTAAGGTGCTTCATAAGATGTCACCGAGCTACCATCAATGCTCACTTTATGTTGATTATCAAAAACTACTTGGGCTCCTAACTGTTGAACAAGTTTTAACGAAGTATCAACATCATTTAGCTGAGGCAGATTGCTAAGGTAGCTTTTCTTATTCGACAATAAAGTTGCCATTATAATCGGTAAGGCAGCATTTTTTGCGCCTGATATAATCACGCTACCATCAAGTTTTTGCCCGCCTGATATTTGAAACTTATCCATAAAAACCTCACTTGATTGTTGCATCCGCAACCCGTTCAATAAATATTCGATAAGTTAACTCTATCATCAAATAGGTGATCACAAAATGGACACAGTACCCAATTCCATAATTGTCCTCAGGATGACCATTTTTTGAACAGAATTGGACAAGCAACAAGATTAGCCCCAGATAGATAGATAGATAGTTAGATCGACAAACAAACCGGCTTTTTCCCCTTAGGCATAACATCGCCCGCAAGCAGGATACCTAAACATCGTGAGGCCTTAGCTAAGCTAAGCTAGTCTAGCTAGTCTGGTGTGGCGCCACTAATTCAAAGGGTCGTGAATGCTCAAGAAAAATTACAAGTAGAAGCGATGTTATTTTTGACAAAACCATGCATGTAAACAACCGCTTAAATCTTGTAGATCTGAGACACTGAATACCTCAATATCATTTTCCTTTGCGCGTCTCATTTCAGCCTTGTTTAACGGATAAAAAGAAACCAAGGCGGCTCTCGCTTTTATGCCACCTAAACGATTAACGATTGAATCCAATTTATAGATCGTGTGATTGCCATCACTAGAATCAAAACGTTTGGTCTTGCACTCGATAACATGTAGTTTGTTGTTTACCAACGCGACCACATCGAGTTCATTTCTAACGTTTTTACTGTCAACGGCGCGTGCGATTTCTACACTATGTTTGACGTCCTGAATGATTGGTAATTCAGTCGAAAGCCGTTTGACGATCGCAAAGGTTGTTTCTTCCAACCAGCCGCCGTTACAGAAGAACCGATTTTTCTCGGATAAGAAATTAATATTTTTTCCATCAAACTCAATGAGTTTGTTTGATGCTAACTCATCTAACAACCATTGTAGGCTTTGGTCAGATAACATTGATTGATTTTGACGAGCTTTCAAATTCGAGTTATCTGCTGAAGATGCTAGGTAATTTAATTTTGACAATCCGCTTGCCAACGATTGAACTTTAGAAAGCCATTGATTTCCTATAGCTTTCATTGATGCAGTAAGGTCCTCAGTCTTTTTTTGAGACAAAACCCGACTATGATTAATACTCAAAAATTCGTGTATTTTTATCCTGTCGGAAATAGCTTGTTTTTTCCTGGATTCCGGATAAAGCCAACACAGGCAATCACTCTTAGGTTCAATAATAAAAATAGGTACCTGGTAGGAGCGTGAAATCTCATAGGCTGAAAGAACTTGTTGACGCGAACCATTGCTAGCATTTAGGCAATAACTTTTTCTAAAGTCATCCATGCGATCTCTATATTGACCTCTTTCAATCTCGCTCTCGTAAAGTCGAATAAAACTAAACTTAAGATCTTCAACGGATAAGTCTTCTTCAATTAACCAGGAGTCAACACTACAACCACGGGTCTTAGCCACTTGCGTCAACGCATTCAGCGACTTTTCCTGATGCTGTTGATAAACGATCAGCAAGCGATTTTCTACACTTTTGTTTTCAATCACTGGTGTTAAGTTGGCAGTTGGGTCATCACCCATCAGGCAGATATGCGTCATTTCCATATTAACTTAGGTTTCCCTTTTATTATTGTCTACTGGAGATAGTTATAACTCTTGAGTCTAACGCGATCGAGTATTATTCGTCGTCCTCTGGTAGTTCTAGTAATGGTAGCGATTTTACGGCGCTACCGGCTATTCCCTTAACGGAACCATACATATGTGTGGTGTTAAGCATTACCTTTTCGATCTGCTTTTCCCTGTTCTTCCAAATTCGGTTAATCGCATTTTTTTCTTTGACCAAATCCATTTGCATTTGGGAAAAACCCTCTACGATGGCTTCAATTTGCATCCTAAACTCGTTGCCCGTCAGATAGTCATATAACATCGACATTTTATCGCCTTTGTTATCTTGAATAGATATCGCATGGCTCATTCTAATAATTGAATCTCTTAGTACTGCGCTAAGCCCTTTAAATTCCTCAAAAGAACAAATCCATACGCCTTCTCTTTGACCCATTCTAGGCATATCAGCAGGCATAGCTGATGTAACTAATACTCCGATATGAGCCCCCTTTTCTCGAATATCGGCCTTGAATTTTTCGATCCAACTCGGTTGAAAACTCTTGGTTCGTTTGCTTTCGTAATAAATGGTCCCACAGTTTTGATTACTGCGAGTATTAATTATGTGAAGGGTATCTGCGCCTCGTTCTCCTTTCTTAATTTCTTCAATGGTATCCAACGGATAGTGTTCGCTAAGCCATTGCTCGATAGCTAACTCTTGAACTTCACCCTGCAATTGAGTTGAGCCTTGCTCTGCTTTTCGGACGGCGATATCCAGCTGCTCTTTCAATTGACGGATCACGTTTTCTTTTTCCGATAGGTTGAGCTGACTTTTGTCCTTTGCGGCTTTCTGAATTTTTTCGCGCTCAACAATAATCGCTTGATTTAACTTCCGCTGTGACTCAGCTTCAATTGAGTCTTTCATCTCTAATTTTTCGCGCTTTAGCTGCTCGACTTCACCGCGAGTCCGGTTAAGTTCCTTTAACTGCTTCGACTTTTCATTGACCTCTTGCTGTAACAACTTTAACTGTTCTGACTGCTCTTCGACAATATCAGCTTTTAGCTGTTGCCGTAATTCAGCTTGTTGCGCTTTAAGCTTTTGCTTAACTTCAGCGGCAATATCGTTATCTTGTTGTTCTTTTTTCTGTTGCAAGGCGATTCGTTCGGTTTCAATTTTTTTCTGTTGTACCAAGATAGCTTGTTGCTGTTTTTTTGACTCGGCAGCATATTGGCTGCGCAATTCAGCATCGAGCTGGTGAGACAACGCCTGATTAATATCGATTGCTGTCCCGCAGTTCGGACACTCAATTTGTGCGCTTTGACGACTAGTCATGTTATATCCTTTATTCTCAAACAATTAGGTTAACAAAAATCCGACAACTGACGGACACCTACAATTTGTTAACCATTACATTTAACTGCGAATTCAACTGGGCTTTAAGCCTCTTTAAATTATCCCTGACTCTTTTAGCTCGCTAATTTTTGCGACTGATAGCCCTAATTCAGAAAGAACCTTTTCATTATCAGCACCTAACTTTGGAGGCGCCAAATGGTAATCAATAGTTGATTCAGAAAAGTTCACAGGATTAGCCACTTGTTTAACACTATCACCGTTTTGACCAGACAACTCAAACAACATATTTCGATGTTTTATTTGCGGATCTTCAAATACTTGAGGAATGGTATTAATTGGCGCACAAGGAACATTTCGTTTAGCGAGTTTGAGCAACCAATATTCACTGTCCTGCTTTACCAAGTCAAGTTCAAGTTGCTCAATTAGCTCTGTGCGGTGCTTTACACGCTGCTGGTTATTTTCAAAACGCTTGTCATCGAGTAACTCTTTACGACCGATGGCTTCACATAATTGTTCAAACTGGCTTTGGTTGCCCACGGCTAACATAAAATAACTATTCTTAGATTTAACAGACTGATAGGGGGCAATATTAGGATGTGCGCTACCTAGACGCTGTGGCGTTTCTCCACCAATAAGGTAGTTCATATTTTGATTGGCAAGGCATGCTACTTGGGTGTCTAACAAAGCCAAATCAATTTGTTGCCCTTTACCGGTTTTCTCTCGGCGGTAAAGCGCAGATGTAATTGCACTAACCGCGTACATACCGGTAAGTAGATCGGTAACCGCAACACCAACTTTTTGCGGTTTACCGCCCGCGGCGTCATCCGGTTCACCGGTAATACTCATTAACCCGCTCATTGCTTGAATAGCTGCATCATAGCCTGAATGATTGGCATAGGGCCCAGTTTGACCAAACCCCGTTATAGAACAATAAATTAATTGAGGATTTATATCGCTCAAGGTTCGGTAATCTAGACCGTATTTGGACAACCCGCCGACCTTATAATTTTCAACCAATATATCCGCATCTTTAACCAGACTATGAACCAACTGCTGTCCTTCTGGTCGAGCAAAATCAATCGTTATAGAACGTTTCCCTCGGTTGGCGGCCACAAAATATGCAGCGTCTTGGCAATCGTCACCATCTTCACAATCGTCACCATCCCCCCGCTTAACAAATGGAGGTCCCCATTGGCGCGTATCGTCGCCACTTCCCGGTCGCTCTACCTTGATGACCTCTGCACCATAATCGGCTAACACCTGAGTCGCCCATGGCCCCGCCAAAATTCGGCTAAGATCTAGCACTTTTACGCCAACCAGAGGACCAGCCATAATTACAAAACTCCAAATTAGAAACACCCGGTTAATATCGCTGAGCTAACTGGGATAATAGCCCAACAGTTTAACAATAGGTTACCGTTCTATACAAAAATAAATCGCTGATAATGACTACCTGTTCTGAACTCATGATAGTTCGGTCGTAATAACAGAGTAAAATCAGGTGGTTAGTTATGGGAGTTGCAACCATTCGGCGGAGCTATGCGGAGTTCAGGTTGTTCTAACTCAGGTGGTTCTAATTCAGATTGTTTAGTTTATGACAACACAAATGTGGAAGTCTTCTTTAAAAGACTTCCATAAAAGATTTGAAATAAATTGTCCGCTCAAACAGCTAGATATCGAACCGTGAAATTAGATTCTGTAAGCCATCAAACAATGGGTTGCTGTTAGTAGTTTGCGGGGCAGCATCTGAATTATCCAATGCTGTTGGTAAAAAGTTGGAGGTTATCTGCTCAAGCAGTTGATTGGGATTATTAAACCGTCGCGCATTATTGACAATATCCGAAACACTATCAAATAACTCTTTTAGGATTCTAAGGTCTTCTGTGGCTCCGCTGGTCAGATCGGGTTCACTTTGATCTTGGCCGACGCTTTGATAACTGGCAATGGCAGAAATAACGGTTGTTTGTTTCAGTTCTAAATCAAGACTGGCGAGCTCGTCCTTATCTAATTGCAACTCGGTCGCTAGGTTAAAGGCTTTTTCAAAATTTCCACCGTAAAACTCTCCCGCAATAGCATCAATATCCGTTAATAGCTGATTAATTGCTTCAAGCTCTCCCTCGTCAAGCTCACCTTGAACCGTAAGTTCGAATGAGCTGGATTGGAATTGGCTGCCACTCACTTGTAAAGAGGAACCACCTTGCCCACTGGAGCCTTGACTTGCAGAGAAACTCGCCGCTCTTATTCGGTTAATATCAATCGTAACGCGATCGCCATCTTGAGTGGTTAACTCTAAGCTAAAGTTATTTTCTCGATAGGCGTCCGCTTGAATGTTAGTGATTCGCGAAGTGCTCGAACGAGCCACTGACGAGGAATCAATTTCTGCTCTACCGGCGTCAATGACGCCATTCTCCAGTGATTGGTTTGATGAGTTTTCACCGGTTATAATGCTTCTCAAATTCTCGATACCTTGCGTTACTAAATTGTAGGTATCACCTATTTCCGCTTCAAGCTCTGGCGTTAACAGTCCCATATCAGTGAGAATCTGCTTGGCCTCATTAAAACCTTTTTCAAACCCTTTTTGGCCTTGTTCCAATCGGTCTAATAACGCTTCTTGATCAGCGCCGCCCGCCGCATCGGATTGAACCTTTTGCGTAATAAATTTGAGAATATTTCCCGCAGCCTGGCGTGCACTAATTCTCCCATCTTCCGCAGGTGGCGTCGTGTAACCGTCTACTTTGCCACCTTGTTCCGCTGAACCACTAAAGCTCTTGCCAACTCCTGGTGAGAATGCTAATTTTTCATAGGATTGTTTTAATATAGAGTTAAACAACGCGAAACTATCTCGCTGCTGCGCATTCCCGACAGACGGATTGATTGGCTCTAGAGCACCAGCGCGACCAGTTTTTGATTGAATGGTCGGTATAAGCTTGTCGAATAGCCCTCTATCAGCAAGAAGCGAGCTGTTTGATAGTTGTTGCAACATAGCGAAACCCTTTGTTTACTGATTTGTTGAAGGAATACCTAAAAGCAAGTATCAGTAGTCCATTTTAATGGTTTATCGGCTCAAAAAAGTCCAACTTTAACTAATCGCGACTATCTAAGGCATTAGGAAGCGAAAACACCACTTTTGTACCCTGCTGGTAATCCTTGTCAAACCAAATTCGGCCATTTTGCCTTTCGATAAAATCTTGGCAAAGGTTGAGCCCTAGCCCAAACCCTTGCTCGCCCTCGGTACCTACTTGACTATCCACTGGCGAGCTAAAACACGCATCCATTTGCTGGTCGCTTATCCCTTCCCCTGTATCCGCTATAGAAACCTGAACCATTCCATCAACGTCTTCAGCGACAATGGTAATTTTTCCATCTATAGGGGTATATTTAGCCGCATTAGCCAGTAAGTTACGAATAACGGCGCTGATCAGCGTTTTGTCACCTTTCACCATCACATTATTATCAATGTTTAAGACTAAATCGATATTTTTGACGTCGAAAGTCTCCTGAAGAAGTGTCTTATTAATGCTGACTAAAGGGAGTAGTTCTAGCGCCTCAAGCTGACAAGAAATGGCGCCCATTTGTAATTGTGACCATTGAAGCAGCTCATCGAGCAATTGAAAAACCACATGGCCTGAGGTTAAGATTGCATCCGCCATTTTGGCGATATTTTCTGGCGATTCCGTACCTGCTTTTTTCCGTAATCTTTTCGAAAACCCCAAAATACTACTAAATGGACTTCGTAAATCATGAGCGATTAACGCTAATAATTGCTCTCGTTGTTGGTTTATTCGTTTTAGTCGCCTATTTTGAAGTCTAAGCTCCAACTGGCTGATCACTTGGTCAGCGAGTACTTTAAGCGCATTTTTCTTATCCGCGGAAAGTGTATGTGGTTTGCTATCTATAACGCATAACGTGCCTAACGGCAGCCCTTTGTCACTAATCAAAGGTGCGCCGGCGTAAAAGCGAATATTTGGGTCGCCAGTGACCAGAGGGTTATCATGGAATCGTTCATCTTTTCGAGCATCTTGAATTTCAAATACTTCTTTCTGCAAAATTGCGTGGGAACAAAAGGCAATTTCTTTACTGGTTTCGCTAGCACTTAAACCATGCTTAGATTTAAACCACTGCCGCTCACCATCAACCAAGCTAATCAAACAAATATCGGTTTCAAAAATGACGCTGGACATTTCCGTGAGTTGGTCAAAAACCGCCTCATCTTCACTATCCATGACCTCATACTTAAATAATTCCGCGAGTCTTTCAGATTCACGGGGATGCTTCTTTGCACTTTTCATTTAAGAACCTTTGTAACTAAAGGAATATCCGTAAGTATAGTTCTAGTGAGGTTAGTTCGCTGTTGAATTTGAGCAACAATAGCTGAGTTAATACTCGGATCAATCTTGTTTAAGAGAATCGCTATTTCGAGACAGCGCAACGATTACTCCACGCATCATGCTAATTTAATCCGCGGTCGCATTCGCTTTTGAAAAGTACTGACGTAATTTTTTCATTGTATCCGATGGCTGTTCTGCCCGAATATATCCCTTTAACTCAAGAAGTTGTTGAAGGTGTTGATAAAAATTATTGATATCCTTTTGATTTGCAAGCGCAGCAGCTTTGTTAGCCGATGGTACTTCAGCTTGGTTACTGGCTGACTTTGCAGCCTTAAAAAGCTCATAGCTAACAATTTGTACTGCCGCAGCCAAATTTAGAATATCGTATTCGGGGTTGCCTGGAATGGTTAAAATCTGATGGCATAAATCGATATCTTCAGCTCGCATGCCACTTCGTTCGCAGCCAAACACAATGGCAATTTTATCTGTCGGGTGTTTGCTTACCCATTCGGCCATTTGCGAACAATCTTTTTGCGGCCTAGAAAACTGATGTTTTTGCCTGGCGGTGGTGGCAAAAACTTGTGTTCTATCAGCGATGGCTTCCTCTAGAGACGAAACAATCGTTGCAGACTCTAAAACAGATGAAGCTCCAGCCGCTCGACTAGTCGCTTCTTCACTTGGAAAGCTCTCAGGGTTAACAAGCACTAACTTAGTTAATCCCATTGTTTTCATGGCTCGAGCGGCGGCGCCAATATTTCCGGGATGATAGGTATTTAATAATACAATCTTAATGTTGTTTAACAGTTTCATACAAGCAACTCATCCAATCTTTCTTGCTGATTTAAAGCAACCCAAAATTTCAACTTTGAATTTTCCGATAATAAACATGTATTTATCAATCGAAATCACTGGCGCTGTGACGTTCGCGTACCTGCAGCTTTTCCTCGCCCCAGCTTTTGTTAACCCTTAAACCTCGTTTTACCGCTGGTCTGTCTGCAATTAGTTTTGTCCAGCGATTGACTTCTTTGTAGCTACTTACATCGAGAAATTCTGCAGCTTCGTATATTCGATTTTCTACCAAAGCACCGTACCAAGACCAAATGGCAATATCAGCGATGGAATAATCGTCACCGCAAATATACTTGTTAGTTGCGAGCTGACGTTCTAACACATCCAATTGACGCTTTATTTCCATTGCAAACCGATTAATCGGGTACTCAAATTTTTCCGGCGCATAGGCATAAAAATGACCAAATCCCCCTCCCAAATACGGCGCACTGCCTACCTGCCAAAAGAGCCAAGATAAACAGTCGGCTCTTAGCTTTGGTTCTTTAGGGATAAGCGCATCAAATTTTTCCGCTAAATGAAGTAAAATAGCACCGGATTCAAAAATAGGTATTTTTTCTGAACCCGATTGATCAACCAAAACAGGAATTTTAGAATTAGGGTTAATCTCAACAAAGCCAGAACCAAATTGATCACCTTCCATGATGTCAATCAAATAAGCATCATATTCAGCCCCCTTAAAGCCAGCTTCCAGTAATTCCTCAAATAAGATTGTAACCTTTACACCGTTTGGGGTAGCTAACGAATAAAGCTGAAACGGGTGTTCACCCGCGGGTAGCTCTTTTTCAAAAGTCGCTCCGGCGATAGGTCTGTTAATACTGGCAAATTTACCGCCGCTTTTTTCTTCCCATTGCCATACTTTTGGTGGTTGATAGGATTCATTAGACATGGATTACTCTCCAGAAGGTTTCAATCGATATTAATAAACTATGTGCTAAATAGACAGAATAGTATTCGAACAGTTACAACATAAAACAAATCATCGATTAACTGTTCATAGGGTGCAATACCTTAAAAAGAATAAATGGGGATAGTAAATGGATAATCAATGGCCGCTCCATTTAAACCTATCGAACAGCATAAAAGCAGGTTTGTAATCATCTAATCGTTAACCGCATGGATTCAACGGGCTACGAGTGAGTCTCGGCCTTCAATCAAAATAGGGAGTTATAAGTCAGATAATGGTGCCCGGGGCCGGACAGATTTGCCTGGAGCAAATATGAACATCGGCATCCCTTAGCCGATGGCCCGCAGGGTGAAATACAAGGATGTATTTAATAATCTAACCGGACCGGATCGATTCAACGGGCTACAGGTGAGCTTCGATGTTCAACCAAAATAAGGATTTATAAGTCAGATAATGGTGCCCGGGGCCGGACAGATTTGCCTGGAGCAAATATGAACATCGGCATCCCTTAGCCGATGGCCCGAAGGGTGAAATACAGGGAAGTATTTCATAATCTAACCGGTCCGGATCGATTCAAAGGGCTACAGGTGAGCTTCGATGTTCAATCAAAACAGGGAGTTATAAGTCAGATAATGGTGCCCGGGTCCGGACAAATGAATAAGGACAGGAAATGCTCCCGATATTTCATCTGCATACACTCCTTCCATGGAGATAAATTCATTTGAACATCGGCATCCCCTCGCCGATGGCCCGAAGGGTGAAATACAAGGAAGTATTTCATAATCTAACCGGCAGCCGGATCGATTCAACGGGCTACGAGTGAGTCTCGGCCTTCAATCAAAATAGGGAGTTATAAGTCAGATGATGGAGCCCGGGGCCGGACAGATTTGCCTGGAGCAAATATGAACATCGGCATCCC
>CAJQOL010000084.1 GCA_905479925.1 uncultured Kangiellaceae bacterium
GCTTTTATATAACGATCATTTTCTAACATAATATTGAATACTTAAATTAAATTTGGCCAGATTTTACCTGAGCAGCGAATAGATTGGAACTAATTACGCATTAGAGCGATTGCCTTATACGGCCAGAGAATTAGAGATTAAAGCAGACTATTCTTTACTCGCCATCTAATATCTGCTGTTACTCTGGTTTAGCAGAGAAACTAATTAGCGTTCTGAAACTGGTTTATTTCGCTTTGAATGGCGCCGATTTTTTTGATCCAAGGTTTACTAGAAATACCTTGTTGAGGAAGTTGACCTTGCGCTCTTTCCGCTTCAGCGCGGTTAGCAAATTCTGCGCTTACCACTAAGAACAGTGTTTTGCCGGCTGTTCGTCGACGATATATCTTCAGTTGGGACTTCAATGGGTGTTTATTTTTAAAACCGACTGCCGCTGAAAGCTCACTGAGCCCAACCCATTGAAAGGCAAAGCCATCACCATTCATAAATAACAAGGTTTGCTCATCGTTGGTAAGGGGAGCTACCTGATTGTTAGGCTGCTGATTATTACCGACATCATTGCTGGCTTGAGATTGCTCTTCATTAGTTGAATTACCTGTAGCGGCACTGTCTTTAGTTGCGGGTGTTTTTTCGGCTTCGCTGGATTCCACCTCTGGTTCAGCATTTTCGCTCACAGCGGAGTCACTTTCATCATTATCTTTTGAACCAGATTGCTGATTTTGAATCTCATCTTCAGCATTTTCCGACACCGGCTTTTTAGCAATCGGCTTCTCAGAGTTCGCTTTTTCAGATTCACTTTCTTCTGCGTTCTGCCCCTCTAACTCAGGATTCTTACTTTTTCTGTTAGACGGGAGCTCACTCTCTGCTAACTTTTCTTGGTTTTCACTCTTTTCAACGGTTTGCTTTTCTGTGTCTTTATCAAGCGCTGCGGTACTGTCAGCGGAGCCAGAAATCAACTGATTTACATCATCTTGAAAAATTAGTAGCGTTAACAAGGCGACAGCAATCGCCAAATACAGTCCCCCTTTTAAATAAGAGGTCGGCTTTTCTTCAGAAATATGAACCACTTCTGGCGGCGCTTTGTCATCGAGCCAGCGAGTAATGTGATAATTTAATTCCGCTGGGTTACCTTTTGATAATTGCCAGAAATAGTCGAGCTTCTTATTATCATAATGAGCTTTCTTAATGTCAGGGTTAGTGACAGCCAACGCGTTGACAAGCATCAAGGTTTCGCTCTGTTGAATCGCTTCCAGCTGGAAAACTACGCACATTTCTTGATGGCTAGCATAGGTATCCGTCTGACTGACCAAAGATGGTAAAGAAGCTTCCCCTGCCAACAAAATAAATAATACCGATTCTTCAAATTGAAGCTGTTGCTGGTTTAGATCTAATAAATAATTAACACAGCTTGTGGAAAGTAGATGGGCATCATCAACGGATATTAGTACCTTTTGAACAATGTCTTTTTGAATGCGTTGCGCTAAACTTATATCGGAGGCCTGCCAGCTTAAACCGAGCTGAAGGCTAATTGACTTCTCCAGTTGCTGGTCCGTCATTGCCAAACTGGCATCAATACTGGCAACGATGACTTCTTCATCAAGTCGTTCAGACAGCTGTCTTAATAGAAATGTTTTTCCTAAACCTTTTTCACCAACAATCACGGCAACCAATTGCGAAAAACGCACTTGGTTTTCCAGTGAGTCAAGCATTTGGTTCTTCTGTTGGCTAATATATTGGTCCACTAGCATCCCTTCTTCTATGATTGATTAGCGGAGTTTTTTAATCATAATTTTATTCAGTCTAACATAGTGTCAAACGGGTTAAAAAGGTATTTGCAATTAACGAATTCTCGATTTACATAACTGAAAAAGAGAACTAATGCTGTCAACTTCACGGACTATGACAATTTAAGCGTTAAAGGATTCAATTACGCTGGTTAAAAGAGCTTCGTCTGTTTCTTCCTGAATGATACAACCTGAATCATTAACCAAGACAAGACGATAAGCTTTTGATTGGTTTTTTTTATCTTTAGCCATAACCGCCAAAAACTCGTTTGTGTCGAAACTTGGAATGACGCTTACTGGTAAGTTAAACGAGGCAATTAATTGGAAGTATCGGTTTTCAATGTCAGCACTAATCAAACCTTTATGTACGCTGAGTTTAAGAGCCATTAACATCCCAATTGCGACAGCTTCACCATGCAGATAATAGGAGTAATTTGTCAATGTTTCTAGCGCATGGCCAAAGGTATGCCCTAAGTTAAGCAACGCTCGCTCGCCTTGCTCTTTTTCATCATTAGCCACTACTTGTGCTTTCTTACGGCAACTAAAATAAATAAGTGCCTCAAGCACCTTACTGTCTCTTGCCATTAATGATTCGAAGTTATTCTCCAAGATTGAAAGAATGTCTTTTTCGCCAAGCAACGCATACTTAATGATTTCGCCTATGCCCGATAAATACTCTCTTTCCGGTAAGCTTTTTAACGTTAATGTATCAATAACGACCGCTTTAGGCTGATAAAAAGCACCGATCATATTCTTGCCCTGAGGGTGATTAATCGCTGTTTTGCCACCAACCGAAGAATCAACTTGCGCAAGTAATGAGGTTGGTAATTGCACAAGGTTCATACCTCTTTGATAGCTAGCCGCCGCAAAACCAGCCAAATCGCCGATAACGCCGCCGCCTAAAGCTACCAAGGTATCATTACGTCTAAAATTATTGCCAATCAGGTAGTCGAGTATTTTAAAATAACTCGATTGACTCTTGTTGACCTCGCCATCTCGGATAATAAGCTGATGAACCGTTTTGTCCCCTAGCTTTTCATTGAGCTTGTCGATGTATAAAGGCGCGACCACATTGTTACTAACAATTAAAACATTGCCTCCAATGCAAAATGAAGAAAGCAACGTTTCATCATTGAGCAAGTTCTCGCCGATATGAATGGTATAAGGGTTATCTTTTAAGGGTAACTGCAACTGGCGCATGATGAAACGCCTAGTTTTCGTTTATTTGATTAGCTATCTTATTGGCTACTGACTTGATAGAGTTTTCGTTAGTGGCAACCACAACGTCAGCTATCTCTCGATACTGTGCATCACGTTCTTTGTGTAGCGCAATTAAAGTCGACTCAGGGTCGTCGTTATTTTGTAGTAGCGGACGACGTTTATCTTTTCTGGTTCTTTCTAATTGCTGTTCAATCGATGTTTCTAGATAAACACAGATGCCGCGTCCAGCTAAAAAGGTACGATTTTCCGGCGTAACCACCGCACCGCCACCAGTAGCTAATACAATACCCTGCCGCTGTGAAAGCTCTTCAATAATTTCTTTTTCCCTAACGCGAAAACCATCTTCACCCTCAATATCAAAAATCCAATCAATTGGTGCTCCAGTTCTTGCTTCTATTTCTTGGTCTGTATCAACAAACTCAAGATGCAACAACTGCGCTAATTGCTTACCGATGGTGGTTTTGCCTGCGCCCATTGGGCCAATAAGGAATATGTTTCTTTTACCTTTCATAAGACTCAGTTTTTTCCTACTTAATAAAACACAAGAACCCGCAAGAGCGGGTTTTTGTAAAAACTATCAATTATTCTATTGAATTGATTCTTTGACTATTTTTGGTGTCACAAACATCAATAGTTCTTGTTTTGCAGAAGAGTCAGAGGTTGATCTAAACAAAGCACCGATACCAGGCAAGTCTCCAAGTAGTGGAACCTTAGTTACTTGTCTATTGACACGTTGCTGATATACACCACCAAGTACAATCGTCTCACCATTTTCAACCAACACCCGAGTTCCAACTTCACGTGTATTGATTGCCGGTCCAAAGATCGTATCCTCACCTCGAGTATCTTGATTGATCTGCAAGTCTAGGATTATACGATCATCTGGGGTGATTTGTGGAGTAACCTTTAGACTTAATACTGCTTTTTTAAATGTAACCGTCGTGTTACCCGCAGAACTTGCTTGTAAATAAGGTATTTGTTCACCTGATTCGATGTAGGCTTCGTTGTTATTTGTTGTGAAAACCCGTGGCGATGCAATCACTTCGCCGCGAGACTCACTTTCAAGAGCTGACAATTCAACGTCAAGGATCGTGCCCTCCGCTAACCGAGCGAAAGTTAGACCAAGTGTTCCAGCCGCTTGGGACACTGGTAAGTTAACCGCAAGTGATCGATCTTGTGGGTTAGCGCCAAAAATAAGTGCATCTGAACCAGCCTGATCACCTGAAATAGATGTTTGACTCCCTAAATCCGAAATCCCAAACTTAACACCTAGTTCATCAGTAAACCCATTATCGGCAACAACAACTCGTGACTCAATCAACACCTGACGAATAGGGATATCCAGCCGGTTAACCATCTGTCTAATTGAATCCAACTTTTTGGCGGTATCTTGAATAAGTAACGTATTAGTCCGCTCATCTACTGAAACACTACCTCGAGAGCTTAGATAATTGGCTCCTTTGGTCAAAATAAGGTCCGACATATTTTGTGCTTTAGCATAATTAACCTGAATAAACTCAGATTGTAGCGGCGCTAGTTGTTCAATTTGCTTTTCTGTTTGTAACTGCAGAGCTTCTCGTGCAGCTATCTCCTCAGCTGGTGCGATCAACATAACATTACCAGTTTGACGCTTATCTAATCCTTTGGTTTTTAGAATAAGATCTAAAGCTTGGTCCCACGGCACCTGGTTTAGTCTAAGAGCAATTGAACCTGACACTGTATCACTAGTGATCATATTGATATTGGTAAACTCCGACAAAATAGTCAAAGCTGAACGAACCGGAATGATTTGAAAGTTAAGTGACAGACGTTCACCGGTATAAACTGGAGCCTGTAAACTTTTACGTTCGATCTCTTCTTTAGTTAGCGGTTTCAATTCTATGATGTAGGAGCTATTGGCTTGGTAAGCAAGGTATTCATACTCATTCAATGTATCAATAGACAACCGGACATTATTACCAACTCTAGAAGTCGATATCAACTTAGCTGGCGTCGCAAAGTCAACGACATCTAACTTTCTAATTAACTCGTCAGCAATTCTTGCATCCACAAAATCCGCTAGAATCGTACGGCCTTCCTTTCGTAAGTCAATGCCAAGATTAGTATTACCTAAATCAACAATAACGCGACCTTCTCCACCTTCACCACGTCGAAAATCGATGTTGGTAATATCATTATCCGTTCTGGCTGAATTTTGAGATTGCTTGCTGGTATCAGCTACCGAAGCAGATCCGCCACTATCGCCGGGAGCACCGTATCCGATGGTTACCACTAAATCGTTTCCGTCTACACGTGTGGAATAAGGCGCCATTTCAACCAAATTAATCACAAGTCGAGTTCTTCCACCTGCTTCAACGGCGGTTACACTTCGAGTAACACCAACACCTACGTTATGGGTTTTCTTTGTCAAATTGGTGCTCACGCCTGCAAAATCCATCGCAATTCTAGCGGGATTGTTGGTGGTAAACTCTTGAAAGCTCGGTGGTGCGGTATCCATAGACACCCTAATTTCTACTTTGTCACCCGGCATAACGTTGAAGCCGACATTATTAATTTCGGTCGCATTAACCGCACCAATAGACCACAACAAAACAATAACCAAACATTGTTTTAATTTTTGGCTAGCCATAAAAGCGACTCCTAATTCTTTTTTCCAATTTTTATCCCAAATACCCATGTTTGCTCCTAGTGCCCGTTAGCCTTCCGCTAACGTCAAATATACAGTTCGTCTTTCCCAACAACCTTTGCTATCGGGCACCAATGTTGTAATTTCTATCTGTTGCGCTGAAATCGAATTTATTTGGCCGTGATTAATACCTAAATATTCTCCCGACTGAACCTTAACCACGTTGCCACTAATTGGTCCTGCGGTCATTCGGATTAGTCCCCACTCTTTACCAGGCCTATTTAAAGTACCTACCATTTCCATAGAGTCTAACGAATACCGCTCAAGATCTTCGCGACGTCGTTCAGGGTCAGGTCGAATACTGTCATCACACCCATCATGTAATAATTTTAGTTGCTGCTCGAGCTCAAGCTCCATCACCGCAAACGGGCTTCTTAAAGCCGCAGAAGAGTAGTCGTGAGGCTGATAAACTTTAACATCAGGCATCGGTTGAATTCTTCCCGGTGGTTTAGCCTTAATAGTATCTACCCATGCTTCTAAATCGTCGGTATTACCGCCACAAGCAACTAATGCTAAGGACAAGCCTGCAATCGTAAACTTTCGTGCAAAGCTATGTGAGCGCCGTTGTAAAGAAGATATTTTTGTAAGCGTTGTACTAAGCATTACTTATCCTCCCCATCAGCTCTGTAAGTTTTGGCAGTGATGTTCATAATCAACAATTTCTCTCCTGGCGAGCTGTTGACTTCCCCATCACCAATAGAAATCTTAAAATCATGCAAAGTCACAATTCGAGGTAAACGAGAAACACGGCTTACAAAATCAGCAATCTGGTGATATCCGCCGGTTACTTGTATTTGAATCGGTTTCTCTGAATAAAATTCTGCATCTCGCTCATCATTAAAAGAGGCAGATGCTAATTCACAACCCGCTCCAGTCGCAGCATAAGATATCTCATCCAAAAGCTCCGCCATTTGGTCAGCTTTAGGTAGTTGCTGCAATAGCGTTTGGAAACTATCCTTTATGGTTTGCATTTGACGTTTATAGGCCGCTAAATTAACCGCTTTAGCCTGCTTTTTCTCAAACTCTTTCTTTAGTTGAATTTCTGTTCTCTCAATAGCAACAAGACTATCTGACTGATCACCTATAAACAGGTAATAGCCTAAGAAAACAACCACTGAAAACACGACAGCGACCATAATCGCTTTACCAGCAATGGGCCAAGAACCCATATTCGTGAAATCGATGTCATTAACATCAAAATCCTTGAGGCTTTCTAAATCCATTATTTGGCCTCCGCTTGCTGAGCATTTGGTGTGGTAATTTTACTTTTTAAACGAAATGTTTTCCTGCCTGCACCAGATTCTTTGTCGTCATTGATATCGTCAATGTCGGGTTTGGTAATCCACAAAGAAGCTGACAAGTTACGCATGAAGTTTGAAATTCGAGGAGAAGACTCGGCGATTCCTACGAAAAAAACTTCTTCGCCTTTTCGCTCTATTTCTACCATATTCATGCCTTCTGGCATTTTTTGTACAATTTCATCGAATATATGAACGATTTGAGGTCGGCTCTTTTGAAGGTTTTGAATTAAATCCATGCGGTCGACGAGCTCTTTTCGCTCCGATTCTAACGTGGTTATTTCTTTGATCTTGGTATCAAGCTGGCTTATTTGCCCTTTCAGAAAAGCATTACGACTGGCTTGGTTGGAAATTTCGTTTCCGTAGTAGCTATAAACAGACCACATTACGGCAACACCCAATACCGCAACTAAACCGAGCACGCTGACAAACTGTCGCTGTCGCTCCGCTCGCTCTTCTTCACGCCATGGTAAGAGATTAATATTAGCCATTAGTCAAAACTCCTTAGCGCAAGTCCGCAACAATTCACCAGCGACGGTGCATCGGCACTAAGCGCCTGAGCGTTTACTTTCGAGGATAACGACATATCCGCGAACGGATTAGCGGTTGATGCCGTTGTGCCTAAACGCTCTTCAATCATTTCTTCAAGTCCTTCAATTACTGCACAGCCTCCGGCTAAAACAATATGGTCAACTTCGCCATACTGACTAGAACCGTAGAAAAACTGTAAAGAACGACTCACCTGCTGAATAATAGCTTCTTTAAACGGCTCCAAAACCTCTGGTTCATAATCGTCCGGTAGACCGCCCTGTTTTTTGGCCATTCCAGCCTCTTCAAAGGATAAGCCATAGCGGCGCTGAATCTCTTCGGTAAGCTGTGAGCCACCAAACGTCTGCTCACGGGTATATATGGTATTAAAGTCTTCTAAAACACTTAAGCTTGTATTTGTTGCACCGATATCGGCAATCGCAATGATTTGCCCCTCGCCTTGATCGGGGAGTTGATTGGCCAATAATTTAAATGCTCTCTCTATGGTATAGGCTTCAACGTCAACCACTTTAGCGGTTAATCCGGCCAGTTCTAAAGCATCAACGCGACTGTAAACATTTTCTGAACGAGAAGCCGCAAGCAGCACGTCAACTTTATCGGGTACTTTTTCTGACTCTCCAATTACTTGGAAATCTAAAGCAACTTCTTCAAGCGGGTAAGGAATATACTGGTCTGCTTCTACTTCAATTTGGCTTTCCATCTCTTCTTCACTCAAACCTTTATCCATTTGGATAACTTTTGTGATTACTGAAGAGCCCGCAACAGATACCGCTGCGTGTTTAATATTGGTTCCTGAACGACTTATAACCCGTTTAAGCGCTTCTCCCACAACTTCGGGGTCGCGAATATCTCGGTCAGCCATAGCATCCTGTGGCAATGGTTCTACCGCATAGCTTTCTACTCGGTAGCGTGAACCGACTTTGCCTAGCTCAATTAACTTACACGCAGTGGAACTGATATCAATTCCCACCAACGCGGTCTTTTTCGAGCCGAATAAATTAGCCAGCATAATCTAAAATTTTCCTATCATTTTATCCAGTTACAGATGAAAACTATGTTTCACTTTAAATAATAGCCCTAACTATAAGAAATTTCACCTGTTTTTTGTTTTTATCTCAACGATTTTTTAAGTTTCCAAGGACTATTTAGAGTATTTCGCTATAAAAAATCGTACAATTAATAACCAAAACTATCTAATCTCAGGGCGTTCATCTTTATCTATCAAATATCTTTGTCCACCATCACATCACAATAAACTCGAGAAATTACTCACAAAACCATGACTTTAGCCTTATGGCGCCGAACAAATCCCGTTATACTTTGTCGATAATGTAACTATGACCTTCTATTGATAAAGCCGGTATGAAACGAATCACAAAGCTAGCACCAAAAATTGCGTATATCGTGACCCTGTTCACATTATCCACAGCAATGGGCTTTATCGGTCTTTATTTAGCGGTCGGTCCCGACTTACCCGACGTTGAAACCATTCGAGAAATCCGATTGCAAACTCCGATGAGCGTCTATTCTAAAGACGGCCAACTGATCAACGAGTTTGGCGATATTCGTCGCATACCTATTACTTTAGACCAAGTTCCACAAGATTTCATAAATGCTTTGCTTTCAACCGAAGATGCGCGCTTTTACGAACACTCCGGCGTTGACTTTAAAGGCGTTATCCGAGCAATGTTTAAGCTAGTATCCACCGGAACAAAAAGCCAAGGAGCGAGTACCATCACCATGCTAGTGGCTCGTAACTACTACTTAACTCGCGAGAAGCGCTTTTCTCGAAAGTTCACGGAAATGTTTGTTGCCTGGAAACTGGAGTCAGAACTTAGTAAAAATGAAATACTTGAAATCTTTCTTAATAAAATACCATTTGGCCACAGGGCCGCGGGACTAGGTGCTGCAGCTCAGGTCTATTACGGTACAACCTTGGATAAACTAAGCTTGGCGCAATTGGCTACTTTAGCAGGGATCCCAAAAGGGCAATCGGTATTTAACCCTATTAGTAACCCAACTAAAGCCAAAAGTAGGCGCGAGCATGTGCTCGGGAGAATGCTAACCGAGGAGCATATAACCCAGTCTCAATATGAAGATGCCTTAGAACAACCGATAAAAACCACTCGTCACGGCGCAAAAATAACCGTGAATGCTCATTATGTTGCCGAGATGGTTCACAATGAAATCATTAATCGTTACGGAAGAGAAGTGGCTCACAACGACGGACTTAAGATTTATACAACGCTTAACCCCACTTTACAGGGTTATGCCCAGGACGCATTAAGAAGCTCGCTATTAGAATATGATAAGCGCCATGGTTATCGGCCTGTAGAGGCGCACTACGATATCGATAGCAGTGTGACCGAAGAAGACAAAATAGCCTGGATATCAGATTTTACCCAAATTGGTGAGTTAGTACCTGCACTCGTTGAAAGCGTTTCCGATAGCAACGCGAACATTCTGCTTGCCGACGGAACCCAAGGAATCGTAAAGCTAGAAGATTCGAAATGGGCACGTCAGTATATCGATGAAAACCACCGAGCGACGGATAAACTGACGCAAATGCAGCAGATACTTAAGCAAGGTGATGTGATTAGAGTTTTAGCTTCAAAAGAGTTTGAGTCAGTGATGGTGGAGAATGATGGTACTGTCGATTCTGAGGACTCTACGGACTCTGCGGACTCTTCAGATCAGGGCGCGGCAATTGCTGATAGTTCACTCGCCAATGAACCAGTTAGCAATGAGATAGTTTCTGATAGCTCTTTCAAAGAGGTTTTACGTCCGATCTTCAAACTATCGCAGATTCCCGATGTTAACGGTGGCTTTGTGGTATTGAACCCTAAAAATGGCGCTTTAGAGGCCCTTGCCGGTGGGTTTGACTATAGCAAGATACAGTTAAACATGGCGACACAAGCCCGCCGCCAATTAGGTTCAAACATCAAACCCTTTATTTATTCCGCCGCTCTTGAAAAAGGTTTTACCGCTGCATCCTTAATAAATGATTCACCTTATATAGAAAATGACGTTTCTGCGGGTAACTTCTGGCGACCAGAAAATGATAGCGGAAAATATCGAGGACCTACACGGTTGCGGGTCGCTTTAAGCTGGTCGATAAATACCGTTGCTATTCGTCTAATCAAGAAGTTTGGTCCTCGTTATGCAAAAGACTACTTAGCGTCTATCGGATTCCCAGCGGAACGAATGCGACCGTTTCCGTCTCTAGCATTAGGCTCGGCATCATTTACCCCGCTAGAGGTGGCTACAGGCTATGCCACGCTAGCTAACGGAGGTTTTCGCGTTGAACCATGGTTTATTGACCGTATAGAAGATAGCAACGGACGAATACTATTTGAAAGTTCACCCTTAGAGGTGTGTGAAGAGTGTCTTGATCTGCTGCAAGCGGAAAAATTAGCCCAACAAGAGCTAGCGTTAGAACAATCTTTGCTTCCGCCTAGCCAAGAAACTCGCGTTGACGAAATTGAGGTAGCCTCAGAAAGCCAAACACAAAAAGTGACTGGTAATAGCCAGGTGGAACTAGAGGACGGCCAACAGTCCTCATTGCAAACCGATGCCGAATTAGCCCTTCAGTTAGAAATAGACGAACAACAGCCGTTAGAATTATTACCTTTAATGCCGGTAGCCGAAAATAGAATCGCACCGCGAGTGCTAGAGGCCAGAAACCGATTTATTATTGACAGTATATTAAAAGACGTTATTCATCGAGGTACCGCTTGGCGCACTTTAAACAATGCAAAAAGCCCGTTATTAAGACGCTCAGACATTGCCGGTAAAACAGGCACAACCAACGATGTTAAAGATGCTTGGTTTTCTGGCTACAGCAATAACTATGTCGCTTCCGCGTGGGTTGGCTTCAGAGATCATAGTATGAAACTCGGCAAACGGGAGTTTGGTGGTCGCGCAGCACTACCTATTTGGCAAAAATTTATGGAGAAAGCATTAAACGCTCAACCACAGGTGAGTATTCCGCGCCCCGAGGGTATCGTTGATGTAAAAATTGACCTGGCTAATGGCAAGCTGGCTAGCGCCAATACTAAACGCTCCGACTTTGAAGTATTTCGTTTGGAAAATGTGCCACAGGAATATTCTGAGCCCGCCAGCGAAAATATTATCGATGATCTAGACGAGTTCATAAAACAGGAAGAGGAAGAAAGCGACGAGATTGATTTTTAGGCTTCACCGATTGCTCAGAAAAGACCATCGTTCAGCGTTTGGTTTTAGGCGTAAGCCTATAATTGGTCTAAGCTCGGTTTTAAAATTGGTTCTGAAATTGGTTATAAAATTGGTTATAAACTCGCTTCTAAACACACCGCTCTAGACTTGTACCAGCACCATTGAAGGCAGTAGTTATAGAATATCTAAGGGCTAGCTTTGATTGAGGAAAGAATCTGTCAGCTTTTGGGTCTACCATCAAGCTTATCGATCTTCCCTCCTTTTAAAGGTTTATATTTACTGGATATGAAAAGGTTTTAGCGGGTACCAAAAATGACCATGGTCTTGCCTTTGACATGAATATGCTCTTGCTCTTCTAGCACTTTTAATACGCGACCAACCATCTCTCTTGAACAACCAACAATCCTACCAAGCTCCTGACGGGTGACCTTAATCTGCATTCCATCCGGATGGGTAATTGCATCTGGTTCCTTCGCCAAGTCAAGCAATGCTCTTGCGACACGACCCGTAACGTCCATAAACGCTAAATCGCCAACTTTACGACTCGTCTTGCGTAATCTAAGTGACATTTGCTCAGCTAATTTAAACATGATTTCCGGCTTTTCTTTGGTTAAAGCTTGAAAGCGTGCGTAGCTAATTTCCGCCAAATCCGCCTCTACCTTGGCTCTAACCCAAGCGCTACGGTTATTTTCACCGTCAAACAGTCCCATTTCTCCGAAAAAGTCACCGGAGTTCAAATAAGCTAATACTAACTCTTTACCGTCATCATCTTCGATCAGCACCGTGACTGAACCCTTTATAATAAAATAAAGCGTCTCCGGCTTATCTCCGGCAAATATTATGGTAGTTTTAGCTGAGTAGCGCCGCTTGTGACACTGAGATACAAACCAGTTAAGCGTTGGATCATTCTGAATATTATGTGGAAGAACAACGGGCTCTTTTATCAAGGCCATAGCAATACCTGCGAAGTAAATTGTTTCCTTAAATGCCCTCGAACAAGTCAGTCTTAACTGGGCTAACTCTTAGTTCGAGGAATTTGCGAGAGTTTTTAATCTTGATCAGTTATTAACAATACTACTCGGGCCCCTTAAAAAAACAAGCGCAACCTCAGTAAATCGAAAAAAATCAACAATACACGGTTAATGCATCGTCGTTAGTTGGTTAAATGCCACCAACCAAAACACAGATTTTGATTGTTCAGAAGAAAAACTTCTCACCTACCATTGATTTTTAATGATAAGTCACTAATTAGCAAGCATAATTGATGTGATTATCACACAAAATATGATTTAAGAGGTTTAAATGAAAATATCCACCCATTGGCTTGAGGGACAAAAATTCAACGCGACCACAGAGCAAGGGCATACTATTGAGATGGACGGCAACGGCGAAGCTCCATCTCCGATGCAACTTATTTTAGCCGCTGTAGGCGGATGCTCTTCTATTGATGTGGTTATGATTCTAGAGCGAGGAAGAAACGATGTGCTTGATTGCCGGTGTGAGTTAACCGCAGAGCGCGCCGATTCAGCGCCTGCTGTTTTTACTAAAATTGCCGCACACTATATTGTTGAGGGGCGCCAATTAAAGGAGTCAACGGTTAAGAGAGCGTGTGAATTATCAATAGAAAAATATTGTTCCGCCGCTTTAATGCTTAACAAATCTGTCGATATCAGTTTTAGTTACGAAATCATTAATAAAGACTGATTTAAAACCAACAGCTAAGAATCAGGAAGTTACTTTAACAAAGTGATTTTAGTAAAGTGACTTAAATAAAGAAACTTATATAAAGAAACTTAGATAAAGTGACTTCCCGAATTTTGTCATCGAATGCAACGAATTATTCAATTTGTTTCTTGATGTCATCAAGGCTGGTATGGCGTACATCTTTGCCTTTTACCAGATAAACAATATATTCACAGATATTCTTAGAATGATCACCAATCCGCTCAAGCGCCCTTGCACACCAAGAAATCCTAAGTGCGTTTTTGATTTCTCGAGGATCTTCCATCATTTTGACAATTAGCAAACGAGATACATTGTCATACTCGCTATTTATTTCCTTATCACTCTGAATGATATTAATCGCTTCATTAACATCCATTCGCGCGTAGGCATTTAAAGAGCGGTTAAGCATCTTTTTAACACTTTCTCCTAAATGCCTAAGCTCTAAAGATTGTGGCGAAGCTTCTTGGCCACTGAAAATATGTAATGCGTTTTTGCCCAACTTCTCCGCTTCGTCACCAATTCTCTCCAAATCGGTTATGGTCTTGATAATGCTTACCATCAAACGAAGATCACTCGCTGCGGGCTGTCGTCTAGCTAATATTTCAGTACAGTTTTCGTCAATCGCGACTTCCATTTCATTAACTTTTGTATCGTCGTCAATAACCTGCTGAGCCAGTTTAGTATCACCATTTAAGAGTGCGATAAGGCCGTCATTAACCTGTTGCTCTACCAAGCCGCCCATTTTTAAGACCTGGTTGCGCACTTCCTCAAGCTCTTGATTAAAACGCTTAGAAATATGTTGCGATAAATGTAAATCATTTTCCATTGTTAAATCCTCTTTACCTTTAACCTAACCGTGAAGCGATTGGGATAATTATCCGAATCGCCCAGTGATATAGTTTTCAGTTAACTTGTGCGTTGGGTTAGTAAATATCTGAGATGTTTCACCGACTTCAACTAACTGGCCCATATGAAAATAAGCCGTTGTTTGTGATATACGCGCCGCTTGCTGCATTGAATGCGTCACAATAGCAATCGTGTACTTGTTCTTCAATTCGTCGATAAGCTCTTCAATAACAGCGGTCGCTATTGGATCAAGGGCTGATGCCGGCTCGTCCATTAAAATAACTTCAGGACTTACCGCTATCGTTCTAGCAATACACAAACGTTGTTGCTGCCCCCCCGAAAGACCCGTACCTGGAGCGTCTAAACGGTCTTTTACTTCTTCAAAAAGACCGGCTTTTTGTAAACTGGTTATAACGATTTCGTCAAGTTCAGCTTTGTTAGATGCTAAACCGTGAATTTTCGGCCCGTATGCGACATTTTCATAAATTGACTTAGGGAAAGGGTTTGGTTTTTGAAAAACCATTCCTACTCTCGCTCGCAATAATACCGGATCCATTTTTTTTGCGTAAATATCTTCGCCGTCGAGTGTTAAGCTCCCCTCAATTCGACAAATTGGAATAGTATCATTCATGCGATTCATACAACGCAAAAATGTCGACTTTCCGCAGCCCGATGGACCAATTAACGCAGTTACTTTATTTTTCGCAAGGTCCAAGCTAACGTCAGTAATTGCCTGTTTTGCGTCATAAAAAACATTAACGTTA
>CAJQOL010000085.1 GCA_905479925.1 uncultured Kangiellaceae bacterium
GGCCCTACATCAAAAGAAATTGTTGAACGAGTAACAATACTAGCAAACATAGTTCCTGGAGCCGAAATACCGTTGATTCGAACCGGTATAATTGCGCAATCACTTAGTAGGCTAAGTTTGGCCATACCTGGTTTAATTCTAAGTCGGGGTGTTTCGTCACAATGAATACCTCCTTGAGGAAACAAGGCGACGAGTTCTCCGGAGTTAATGGCTCGTAGAGCGCTACGAAACGCTTTTTCAACTCGCCCAGTTCTATCGACCGGTATACACCCTGCCGCTTTAAACATTCTATTCAAGAAGGGTTTATCATATTCTTCCTTAGCAATCATAAATCGAATAGGCCTATCGGTTGCCGTTATCAATAAAAATGGATCAATCGCAGATAGATGGTTACTCGCCAACAGCAGGCGTGGTAGATCGGGTACTGAAATTTTCTGAAGTCGTTGACGGTGAAATTTTTGACAATAAAGTCTTATCCAGCCATCTAAAATATTTGTTCCTGGATGTCCCCAATTAGCGCCATTGTATCGATTGCCTACTTTAATAATTACCAATATAACAACCACTAACGCTAACACCACGCTAGCCCAAATCAAACTTGTTAACATAGGCTATTATCCATCCAAATCAAACTTGCCATCCGCCCCGTCTGGCCGTCTCTTCGATAAGAGTAAAACAAACTAAGATCTTCAAAAGTACAATAATCTCCGCCGTAACTAGTCACTCCATAAGGTGCCATAACCACTCTAGCCAGTTCATAAATATCACACAGATATTTCGCCCGTTTTAGGGAAGCTGAAAATGCTCTCGAATTAGCTTGGTTAACCGCCATAAACTGATCACGCACCTCAGGCCCGACTTCAAAGTTATTAGCACTAATAGCTGGTCCCATCCACGCAATTACGTCCGATGACTTTCCAGGGTAACTTTCTATTGAGCGTTGAATAATCCCCGCCAATAACCCTCGCCAACCGGCATGCACGGCGGCTACCCAAGATCCCTGAGTATTACTCAGCAATAGCGGTAAGCAATCGGCCGTCATAACTGTGCATACCGCCTTGGGCTTATTGGTATAACAACCGTCAGCCTGTAAAATATCCGCGACTTGGTCCTGCTCGCTATTTACCCCTTCCAGCTCAACAACTCTATTGCTATGAGTTTGCTGTAACCATACTGGTTGACGGTTTAGCTGCATTTTGTCAGCCAATAACTGTCGGTTTTTTACAACGGTTGACCGTTCGTCACCAACATGAAGTCCTAGATTTAGTCCATTATACGGAGCACAACTAACTCCCCCTAGTCTAGTCGTAGAATAGGCTCGAACATTTTTGGCGGCGGGCCAACTAGGGCTTATTAAGTCCACAGTCATTACTACTAATTATCCTTTTACAAATAGCGCTCTTTACAAATAATTCTCATTTTACAAATATTTGCCTTTAACAAATAGCTCCCATTAACAAATTATGCCTTGTGTTTAGACAATCGTAGGAAGGTGATGATACAGATTCGGCTAATGCGGAATATCGTACTTATCTATAGCCTTAATTAATCGATTTAAATCATCCGGTACGTCAACTCTCCACTCCATCTTTTTTCCTGAAGATGGCAGCACTAAACCTAAACAAGTGGCATGCAGAGCTTGCCGTTTAAAACTATCGAAGACCTCAGAAAATTCTTCATTCATTCTTCTAGGTTTAAGGTTTCTAACCGAATACAGAGGATCCCCCACTATAGAATGATTGATATGGGATAAGTGCACTCGGATTTGATGAGTACGCCCAGTTTCAAGCTTCACTCTCAACAGCGTAAAATGAGGGAATTTTTGCTCTATTCTATAGTGAGTAATGGCTTCTTTAGCATTTGCACGCTCATCCATAATCACGGCCATTTTCTTTCTTACTTGCTGATGGCGTCCGATCGGCAAGCTTATAGTATCTCCGGCAACCAAAGTATGGTGGACTAATGCCAAATACTCTCTATCAAACTCTCGACGCTGCAATTGGTCAACTAAGTGCTTATGGGATTCAGGGGTTTTTGCAACCACTAAAAGCCCCGTTGTATCCTTGTCCAAGCGGTGAACAATACCGGCTCTAGGTAACTTACGAAGTTCCGGGTATCGAAATAACAGGCCATTAACTAAGGTATCTTGATAATGTCCAGGTGCCGGATGTACGACCAAGCCAGCTCGTTTGTTAACAATAAGTAGGTCATCGTCTTCATAATGAACCTCAAAATCGAGGTCTACCGCCTTCCACTCCCCTTGGTCGAGTAAAGAAGGAACAACTGCCAAAACTTCACCACCAACAACACGCTGTTTAGGTTTAGTGAAAACAGTGTCATTTAACTTAACTTGTTGATTTTTAATCCAACTTTGTAGCCGAGAGCGCGATAATTCGGGAAAATAATGCAATAGAACATGGTCCAGCCGCTCCCCTGCTAAACTCTCGTCTACAACAAATTCAAGCTCGGTAGATTCTGTTGAATCGTTATTTAGGGAACTTTTTTCCACTTTATATGCCTTATCTATTTGTTGCTCTAGCAGTTACTTGCGGGCTAAGGTAATATACGCCGACAATCGCTAAAAGCGAATATTGTTTGCTATCAAGGTTAATTGACCACTTTTTTGTTTATCGGTCGTTTAATTGAATACCGCTAATTAAATTGCTTCTGAATATTAAGTTGCTTCTAAATATTGAGTCGCTTCATAAAATGGCAGTATTGATAGCAAGTTTGAAGGTCTACTTTTCAGCCCCTTAATGGGAAAAAAGGTATTAGACCAGTATTTTGACCATTTTAACGACTTTGAGAATCAATGAGAACCGTAAAAAGCATAAGCTTAGTAATATTAGTCACCCTTTTAGCCGCCTGTTCTTCAAAAGGTGATGATCCTAGCGGTGCGGCAAAAATAAACAATGCCTTTAAACTGTTTGAGAAAGCGCAGTTTTCGATGTATTCAGGCAACTACCGTAGCGCCGTTTCCTATCTCGAGCGCTTAGATAGTCTTTATCCATTTGGTGCATATTCTCATCAAGCTCAATTAAACTTGGTATATTCTTATTACAAGTTAAATGATTTTGGTGCAGGAATAGCTGCAGCAGAGAGATTTATTCGCCAAAATCCTCGCCACAAGGACTTAGATTACGCCTATTATATGAAAGGCCTGATCAACTTCTCAACGGAAACAGGTTTCGGCAAAGAGTTGTTTTCAGCCCCTATTTCGGAAAGAGATGCCGGAGCGGCGAGACAATCCTTTGATGATTTTGCTGAGTTAATCAGATTGTTTCCAAATAGCAAATACGCAAAAGATTCACAGCTCAGGATGATCTTCCTACGTAACCGTCTAGCGGATTATGAGTTGCATGTTGCAAATTATTATATGAAGCGTACCGCCTATTTAGCGGCTGCTAACCGGGCGAAGTATGTTGTAGATCACTACCCTCGCACTCCAGCGGTTCCTAAAGCTCTTGCTATGATGGTAACTTCATATAATCTATTAGATCTTCCAGAATTAGCGGAAAATAGTAGAAAGGTATTAAAATTAAACTATCCGGACTTTGAACTTTAGCCGAGATTTGCAATTGTTACGTAACAAAAAAGGCGCCTCTGGCGCCTTTTTTATTGCTACTTAAAATTTATAAGATATATTCAATCAGCTAGCTAAATAGCACTTTCATTCTCGTCGCCGGTTCGGATCCTAATAATTTTCTCTATTTCTGAAATAAATATCTTGCCATCACCGATTTTCCCAGTTCTAGCCACATCCATAATCGTATCAACGCAAATATCGACTAAATCATCGGAAACAATGATTTCTATTTTTATTTTAGGTAAAAAATCAACCATATACTCAGCGCCACGATAGAGTTCAGTGTGCCCTTTCTGTCGTCCAAAACCTTTTACTTCAGTAACGGTCATGCCCGAAATTCCAGCGTCACTTAGTGCCTCTCTAACGTCATCTAGTTTAAAAGGTTTTATGATGGCTTCTATTTTTTTCATTATGATTCCCGGTTGGCTGAGTATAATCTCACTAAACTTGTTGAAAACGAGTACAAATAATAGCATAGGCTTTTATTTTACTCAGTTAAATTAACCGCCAAATGCGTCAAAATAGGCGGTTTAGTTATACTTTTTTGTTAGAGGGAGGCTCAATATCTTAATGCGCATTGAGTCTAAATTGTTAATCGCCTAAAATGAAGTTACTTCCCCGTTTATTTAAATACGCTAACAAAATGACCAAACAAGCAATTATTGAAGAAATGCGCGTTAAGCCAGATATTGATCCCCAGCACGAAATAACCGCTAGAGTTAACTTAATGAAATCCTACTTATTGGCCAACGGTTTAAAAACGCTGGTCCTCGGGATAAGTGGTGGCATTGATTCAACAACACTTGGAAAATTAGCCCAGCGGGCCATCGATCAACTCAACGAAGACTCTGACGGTTATCAATTTGTAGCTGTGCGCTTACCTTATGGTGTACAAGCGGACGAAGACGATGCACAACAAGCGCTTCAATTTATACAACCAACTCAAAGTATTTCTATCAATATTAAGTCCGGAGTTGATGCCCTACACGCCAGCTCTATTAATGCATTACCAGAAGTTATTGGTAATAGCCTTACAGAGTCCCATGTAGATTTTGTAAAAGGCAATGCCAAAGCGAGAGCTCGAATGCTAGCGCAATATGATATTGCAGGGTTAACGTCTGGTATAGTTTTAGGGACTGATCATTCTGCCGAAAACATTACCGGTTTCTATACAAAATGGGGAGATGGTTCTTGTGATTTAGCGCCTCTTTTTGGTTTAAGTAAACGGCAAGTAAAGCAGATCGCTGCGACGCTTGGCTGCCCTCAACTAATCATCGACAAAAAACCAACCGCAGATCTAGAAACCTTATCTCCGGGAAAAACTGACGAAGATGCATTGGGTTTAACTTACGACCAAATAGATGATTTCCTAGAAGGACGCTCTGATGACGCCGAAGTAGATGAAAGAATCATCGAAATCTACTCTAGGACGCAACATAAGCGTCTGCCTATTCCGACACTCTATGACTAAACACTCACTGGCAAAGCAATAAAAGAGCCGAGAGATAGCAAAGCTTAAACCTAATTATCCAACTAATCATTAACACTCACATTCATTTATGAGCGATCCGGTTTAATTAGCTATAATGACTAGAACCTTTATATTTTTACATTCCAATATAGATAAACATAAGAAGCGACGCTGAACAAGGTATCTAATGTCTCCAGCCAAAGATGTTCAAGTAATCAAAAGCTCTTCTTGGAGAGCTCTTCAAATATTTTCGCTTTACCGCTTCATATTAGCGGTATCGTTGGTATTAATCATACAGCTTCAATCCAACACAACTTTTTTGGGAAACGCTCGCTCTGAACTATTTGAAGTTATCAGCTATTTACTTTTAGGATCTTCAATTCTATATTTTTTTGCGACTTCTCAGAGAACCCATTTTGAACTGCAATTACAAATACAAGTTGTCTCGGATATTTTCCTTTTCACCTTGTTAATGCATGCTAGCGGAGGGATCGCCAGTGGTTTAGGGATGTTGATAGCGATAAGCACAACCGCCGCATGTATCTTGATCGGAAGAACCAGTGCGTTAGGTTACTCAGTACTGGCTGCAACTATCGTTTTTGCCGAAGAGGCGTACGCTCGTTTCTACAATATCCGTGTTGAGAGCGGCGTTACTCAAATTGGTATCTTAACCGTTACATTTCTTGGTACCGGTCTATTAGCATTTTATATAGCCCGTAGAATAAGAGAAAGCGAACGAAAAGCTGAACAGTCTATTCGTGGTTTGGCAAGCATGGAAAAACTCAATGAAGAAATCATTCAATATATGTCAACCGGGGTTATTGTTATCGACGGTTTTCAAAACATTAGACTTATAAACAGAGCAGCATGGGTTCATTTGGGAATGCCGGAATCCACTCAAAGTAAAACTCTCCAGCAAGTAGCAACACCTTTAGCTCGCCAGCTGAATTTATGGCGAAGAAAAAACTTCTACCGCTCTAAGCCATTTAGAAATACAGCAACTGGCCCAAGCTTGCTGCCACACTTTTCAGCAATTGGAGAAAGCAAGGAAAACGCCATTATATTTCTAGATGATACCTCTACGTTGACCCAGCAGGCACAAAATTTAAAGCTCGCCTCGTTGGGTCGGCTTACTGCCTCAATAGCCCATGAAATTAGAAACCCCTTAGGTGCATTGAGTCACGCAGCGCAACTTATTAAAGAGTCAAATGATCTTGACTCTGCCAACTTGGACCTTGTAGAAATAGTAGAAAAAAATGCCCAGCGCGTTAATGAAATTATCGAAAATATTATGCAACTTTCTATTAAGAAAAAAGCACAGGCGAAAGAAATTAATCTCTCTGAGTATTTGAACAGCCTAAAAAAAGAATACTTAATGAACAAAACGGAAGCGCATAAAATAGCCCTTCATTTTCAATCAGAGAATCTAATCGTCCATTTTGATGTATCTCAATTAGGTCAGATCTTAAACAACCTAATAGATAATGGCATTCGTTATAGCGAACTTAATACGGGCAAACCAGTACTCACAATAATGGTAGGTATTGAGCCTCAAAATAGAACACCGTTTCTGGACGTTATCGATAAAGGCGAAGGCATTCCGCCTGAAGCCGCTGAAAAAATCTTTGAACCATTCTATACGACATCCCGAACAGGAACAGGCTTAGGGCTCTATTTGTCACGGGAACTTTGTGAAGCAAATCGTGCAAGACTTGATTATATTCCCTTGACTGCTGGGGGTTCGTGTTTCAGAATAAGTTTCTCCATTAATAAGCATCAGTCACACACTACGGAATAAGTATGTCAAAAATGCCTTTAGCTCTGATTGTTGACGATGAACCTGACATATTACAATTACTTGGTATCACGCTTACACGGATGGATATCAATACGATTAAAGCCGAAACTCTCACCGAAGCGAAACAACTATTAGGTAAACATTCTTTTGATTTTTGTCTAACAGATATGAAATTACCTGACGGAGATGGTATTGATCTCATTAAGTTTATTTCAGAAAATCATAACAAACTTCCTGTAGCTCTAATAACGGCACACGGCAACATGGAAACCGCTATAGATGCTATGAAAGCCGGGGCTTTCGACTTTTTATCTAAACCTGTCGATTTAAACTCCCTTCGAACACTTATTCGTAATGCCATCAAGTTAAACAGTCCGAGCGCAAATACAAGCGACAAAACACCAACCAAGAAAAACAAAATTAAAAAGCAGTTAATCGGTGATACCGATATAATGAAGGCGCTTAAACGAACTATTCTAAAGCTTGCTCGAAGCCAAGCACCGGTTTATATCAATGGGGAGTCCGGTACAGGAAAAGAATTGGTCGCTAAACTTATTCATCATAAAGGTCCCCGCTCTGAGAGAGCATTTGTCCCAGTAAACTGTGGCGCTATCCCTTCTGAGTTAATGGAGAGCGAGTTTTTCGGACATATCAAAGGTAGTTTCACCGGTGCCGTATCGGATAAAAAAGGTCTATTTCAGGCGGCTGAAGGCGGAACCTTATTCCTTGATGAAATTGCCGAGCTGCCAATAGCCATGCAAGTCAAACTTCTTAGAGCGATTCAGGAGAAAAGTATTCGCCCGGTTGGTGGTGACCAGGAAATACCAGTGGATACTAGAATATTAAGTGCTAGTCATAAAGACCTTCTTGAACTGGTTGAGCAAGGCAATTTTAGGCAAGATCTTTTCTACAGAATAAATGTTATTGAAATAAACGTGCCGTCACTAAGAGAGCGCCGTGATGATATAGAAAAATTAGCCAATTATCTTTTGTCGCAGTTAGCCGCTAGTCACGAGCTTGTAGCCGCTAAAATATCAAAAGAAGCTATTGATAAACTGGTTTCTTATGATTACCCAGGAAACATTAGAGAACTTGAAAACATACTTGAACGTGCTTTAACCTTAGCTAACGACGACTTAATAGACGCGGATGATTTACTGCTTCCTAATCAGACGATCTCAAAAAGTAAAAATGCTGATAGCGCCCCTTCCAGAGATGGGATGGCGCTTGACGAATATCTTGCAAATATCGAAACCAAAGAGATATTAGACGCCCTCGAAAGAACCAACGGCAATAAAACAAAAGCCGCAAAAATATTAGGGATAAGCTTTAGAGCCATGCGCTATAAACTCGATAAACTCGACATTCATTACGACTAGTTATTGACTAGACTCTAATTCGGACTAGTCGAGTCAGCAAATCTTCCTTTGTACTTATCACATACACGCATCATTAAAGACCTATTACTTAGTAGTGGACTGCAACAAGCAGAGCAGATCACTTACATAATAAATAAGAATAATGTCAACTGTTTCAACGAGAAAGCTCATATTACATTAGGAATCTAACCGAAGCCTAAACACTCCATTTTTGTCACAATAGCAGCTGTTACGGAAAACAACCAAAGGCATATACAATGGAAAAAAATAATAAAGCGTTTACGCTCATCGAACTAATTTTATCAATGGCAATTATTGGGATTTTGGCGGGAACTGCGATACCAAGTTTTAATAGTTTCCTAGAGCGACGGAAGGTATCAGCTAATCTACAAAACTTTGTAAAAGCGATTCAAATTTCAAGATTAACGGCAATTACCGAAAACAAACGCGTAACAGTTTGCCCAACATCCGATGGTATCCAGTGCGGTTCAGACTGGTCTTCAGGCCTCTTATCATTCGTTGACGAAGATACCGATAGATTGTTTGACTCCGAAGACACCCTTCTATTCGTCTCTAAACAAAGTGACGAGAATTTCACTGTAACTTGGAAAGCATTTGGACACAAGAAATCACTTCAATGGTTACCTACCGGTATTACTAATCATCAGAATGGGAGTTTTGAACTTTGCTATGACGGCAAACCTGAACATGCACGGGCGTTGATTCTAACTAAAGCCGGTCGACTTCGATATTCCAAAGACAGTGATGGTGACCAGATTCATGAGAAATCTCCTGGTCAACCCATCAACTGCTAAACGCTCTAGATGATAACCTTAAGGTTGAAAAACCCTCACCTTAAAACCTCTTTGTGCCAACTCCTCTGCCTGTAGTTGGCTCATTATCCCTTTATCACAATACAACAAATAAGCCTTACTCTTATCGAGCTCTGAGCTATTGGCTAACTTAAAAAAAGGAATATCAATTATCCGGTTGGCGGTTAACTTTAGTGGCTTTAAAGCCAATTCATGAGGGTGCCGAATATCAATGACAATTTCATCTTTAGTCGGTGTGCTAACTATTTCTATATCGTCAAGATTACTGGATGTTTTAAAGACTTCATCAATGTTTTCAATCTTACGATTCTCAAAAGCTGATTCGAGCACTTCAAAATTAAACCTTTCTTCTTCGCGTTTTATTTTATCCAATTTTGCGCGTGTCGTTGGCTTGTCGGAAATTACGCCACAATATTCAGGCATTACTGCTGCAAAAGCTTCTGTACCAATTTGTCGAGACAGGCTAATAATTTCAGGTTTGTCCATTACGATTAACGGGCGCATGACTAATCCATTGCTAACTTCATCGATTACACTTAAGTTGGTTAAAGTCTGACTAGAAACTTGACCAACAGCTTCCCCCGTCACAATACCTTGAGCATTAAACTCTTTAGCAACTTGCTGACCAACTCTTAGCATCATGCGCTTTAAAATTACTCCCATTTGGCTGTGATCGACTTTTTCTAAGATTTCAGCAACAACGTCTTCAAAGGGAATCGTAATAAAAAGTGTTCTATGAGAAGACGAATATTTTTCCCAAAGGTAATGAGAAACCTGTTTTACGCCAACCTCATGAGCCATACCGCCAAGATTAAAGAAGCAAAAATGGGCTCTAATCCCTCGCTTCATCATTAAGTAGCTGGAAACCGTGGAATCAAAACCACCAGAAATCAAGCTCACACAAGATTCCTGCTGCCCCATGGGAAATCCACCAATTCCTTCGATTCGCTCGACGATTGTCATAAGTACATCGCGTCTAATTTCTAAACTAACTGTTACCTGAGGATTTTTAAGCTTAACGCCAATCGCGCCGCTATTATGTAACAACGCTCCGCCCGCTTGTCTCTCTACATCAATGGACGTGAAAGGGTGCTGACCAGAGCGTTTAACACGCAAACAGAAGTTTTTACCGTCGACCGCTGCAGCAAATTCTTTAATAACAACATTAGCGATATCATCAATCGATTCAAACGAATGCGAATTAACTTTAAGAATATGCGCAATACCCGGTGTAGTTTTCAAACGCTCAATTAGTAGCGCCTCTTGATCGCTTTCTGTATCATCAACGTCTATTTCTAGAACATCCCAAGTACCAGATATAACGGCAGTCGAAACAATTGGCTGCATAACCTTCTTTAGGTTTTTGCGCAATTGAGAAATAAACTGTTTCCTTACCGGACGGCTTTTAACAATTATTTCAGGAAAGACTTTAATGACAAATTTCATACTTAGAACAACATTCGGCTAAAATTGTCGCTATTCTAGCCGATTTGCGTCAAAAATGCTTTTCTAAGTTTAATTTAAGTCATCTAGTTCCAAACAGAACTACTTAAATTTGCAAATATACAAACGCTAAAGCTTCTACGCTCGTATAAGACCGACAAAATGCCCTTCAATAGCTAACTGATCAGCTGGCAATACGATGGGTTGATAATTGTCATTTGCAGGCTGTAACACGGCATTGGCTCCTTGACGCTCTAACCTTTTAACGGTCACCTCATCATCAATCCGCGCGACAACAATTTGCCCGACATCAGCGGTTTGTGCTTTTCTAACAGCAATTAAATCACCGTCCAATATCCCCTCATCAATCATGCTATCACCGCGCACTCTCAACAGAAATGTTGGCTTTTTCCTGCGCATTACCTCGGGAATTGTCACATAACTTTCAACGTTCTCAATTGCTTCAATCGGCAAACCAGCTGCAACAGAACCTACGAGCGGCAACTCGTACTCATTGCCTTGATTAAGAATTCTAATGCCTCGTGGTTTGTCAGGGTATATTTCGATGACATTTTTTCTTTCCAATGCCTTTAAATGGTCAGCGGCAGCCTTAGATGACTTAACGCCAATCAATTCCGCCAACTCTACGTGTGATGGCGCAATGCCGTAGTCCTCAACATAGCCAGTTAACGCCGCCAAAACTTCTTCCTGACGCTGGGTTAATTCTTTAGTCATAAATAATATGCTCCTATAAGAATCACTACTTGCAGGCTGATAAAGTTAGTAAACTACCTAAGCTTTATTCATTGATTACCGCACGCAAATAAGCAATTGAACCATCGGATTTTAGGGATTGAATGCAAGGTCAATTTCTGAAAAACTAGACATCACAGTATAACCACTACCCGTACAAATAGTACTTTAATACTTTTAGTGGCTTTTGTAAATAGAAATATCAGGAATGCAGTATTCTGGGTGAAATTTAGCGAATTAAAGAAGAACTGCAGGCTTTAGCGGAGCCAAAACCTTATTCAGCAATCAATAGATAAACAGGACCAATCTGGGTATCAATCTTAGCAACCAACGTTTGGTCGACTTTTTCCGAGGTTTCCTCAAAACTAACGTTCAATTGAACCACTGAACGCTCCCAATCCATTTGCGGCTGTTTTTCTTCGATGTAGTGACCCATGACAATATTAAGAAACTCACCCAATGCATCAACGGAAAACTCTAGGTCGCATTCATCAATGGGTTGAAGGGTAAAGCCGCTGGCAATCTTTATAGCGGTATCAGCGCTAGTAGCAATGGTGACAATCACGGATTGGTTAGGGCCAATACGAATTTGGCAAGTAGCGTCGTAATCGTAAGGTACCATGTCAATGCTGACTAACTGAGAAAACTTCGTTTGTTTGTGTAAAATTCGCTTAAATAGACGATCTGTCAGCTCTAAAAGCCCCTCTAAATAGGTTTCCAGAGGGTGGTTTAGAAGAACCTTTACATTTTCTTGGTGCGCGTCGTCTAACGCTAACTTATGCGCTTCAAGTTGCTCTTGCAACAGCTTGTCAGTAAGCACATTTTGTTCAACTAGTATTTGACCTAAATACTTTCGACGCTTTTTTTGCAACTCTAATAGTTGTTGGATTTTGCCTTCATCTAAGAGCTCTAACTCAACGGCAATTTCGCCAAAGCGTTTGTTTTGAATTTGTTGCCGTAAGTTAATTTCGAGCGCTTCTTCTTTGGTAAGCATTCCTTCAGAAACGGCTAACTCACCTAACATTAGGTTAGTGCTTTGTTGTAAAGCTACCGCTCTATCAAGCGTTTCGCGATCAAATAAGCCTTTATCCAGTAAAAATTCGCCGAAAAACTTTGCTGCCATAATTAGTATCTCTTTAAAACCCGCAAAATATTAAATCTATGAACAAGTAAACTTTTAGAAAGTAGACGATCAACTAGCAGACTATCAACTAGCTAACTACAAACAAGTATAGACGCTTTTTGGTAAATAGGCTGAATAAACAATAACTTAATGTTCAACGAAACCTATTCAACGATACCGGTCTATTTCACCACATTAGTCCAACAATAGACTACAAAGCTAGTTTATATTCAATGAGATCAAATTGTTTTTGAAGCTTTTTAGGAGAGATACTTCCTTTGGTCTTTACGTTAGTAGAGAAAATGCTTACTCGATACTCTTGAAGCATCCAAAATAGTTTATCAACTTGTTGCCGTGTTTCCGCATCGTGCTCAATACCATTTATATCTTGCCACCAACTTTCCCATTCGACCCAGTTTTCGAGGCTGCTACATTCTTTCGGGAAATTCTCCTTAATTCGAATAATTCGAGACTCAACCGCCTTAAAATAGCGTCGATAGTCTTCGATTAAATGCTCTCCTAATTGCACAAAATTATCGACGGTCCATAGTGCTTTAAGCTGCTTTTTTATATCCGTTACGGAATCACTGTAGACATCACTGTTTAGTTCCGATAGTGATGAATAAATACTACTCATTTCTTTAAGTAGCAATTTTATTTTGGTCAACTCTTCACTCAGTTTGGGACGAAGCTCGGCGGCAAATCTCGTGCAAAGCGTCTTAAACGCGTTTTCAGATTGAATAGTCTGCTGCTGCGTGTTCATGACCTTAAAGGCTACAACAATTGCTAACCAATCTAGAAGCTGTTCAAAACCACCAAATCTCAACATATACACTTCAAGTCTTTTGCGTTCTGGCCACCCATTTTTTAGCTCCTTTAACACCTTAGTTTGATCGAGAAGCATTAATCTAACTACGCCGGCTCGGTGAGAACGCTGTGCAGCAAGTAAACTCTTAAAACTGCCGATAGAGACAAAATTTTTATTGTCCACTAAGCCACTAAATAATCGAATGGATTGTCCTTTCTGTTTAACTATTGACTGTAGCTCTATGTCACCATCAGGCCATTTATATAAGCGATTAGTTGAAGATTGCGGATTAGCGTTTGATGCTTTTAAAGAAGTCGCCACCGGGTTGTCTGTAGACACTAGTTTTGCTAACTCAGTGCTTATGGATTTATTAGACTTGGCTTTAGTCGCTGTTCTAAACTTCATCTTTAAATGAGCGGGCAACTGTTCCATATCGATTTCGGCGGGGTCTATTGTCACTTCTCTTATCGATAATAGGGTTTGAATTAAAGTTAATTTAAATGGTTTTCCTTGATACTCTGTCGCTAGTATCGCTTTACTACATTCGTTGGCCGTATCAGCCAAAGGGATCATTCTTTTACGTAATGGTTTAGGTAACGATTTAATAACCGCTAAAATCTTGTCGTGTAAATAACCAGGAACTAGCCAATCAAAATCAGCCTGTTTAAATTGATTAAGCATCTCACTGGGTATCTCGACCGTTACTCCATCTTCCGGCTCTCCAGGAGAAAAACAATAGGACAGCGGTAAACTAGCTCCATTTACAAATATAGATGAAGGAAAGTCTTCGATTGACTGTGATTCTTTTTGAGACAATTGCGACTTCTTAAAAGAAAGTATTTTATTGCGCGACTTCCAATCTTGCTTAAGCCATTGCTGCAGCCCTTTTTGATTAACGATAGAATCGGGTAATATCTTGCCTATTTTTTCTGCAAACTCTTCTTCGCTAATTCTTATTTCTGCGGTACGCAGTTTTTCTTCCTCTTCGGCGAGTTTTCTAAATTGACTCCTATTAGAATCCATAAATGGAAATGACTGCGGGAGATTATCTTTAGCAATGCCTTCAAGTAAAAAAACAGAACGCGATTCACAAGCATCCACATTGCTGTAATCAATTAGACGCTGGTTGACAATAGGCAACCCTAAAACCGTCTTGCTAACAAAACACGCGGCACTCCCTTTGTTTTTTCGCCAGTGAACCTCGTGATAGTTATTCTTAACCAAATGAGGAACACTCGCTTCAATCCACTCTGGTTGAACCGGCACATTAGAACGAGCGTAAATCTTATCCGTCTCAATAAGCTCAGCGGAAAGCAACCAAGGACTTTTTTTCTTAAAAAAAACAGAAGAAGGATGAATCCACGCTTTCATTCCCCGAGCCCCTTGGTAGAAGCGTTCTTGGGTTTGAAACAATATATGACTAACAAAACCAGGAATTAGTGCCCGATGGATTTGCTCTACCGAAGCAGGCGAAGAATTAATAACAACCTTTAGATCTGCTACTGATTCTTTAATTTGAAAGTAAACATTACGCCACTCAAGCCAACCAACAAAATTAATCAAATTTTTCTGACACCACCGTCTAAACTGGGAAGACGAAGACTCATCCCTTTGTTTCTTTAAATGTTTCCAAAGATTTATAACTGAAAGAATATCTGAGTTCTCATCCCTATAAGCCGCATGTAACTGATCGGCTTTTTGTTGTTTGTCATGTGGCCTCAACCTAACATCTCTAACACTAAGAAAACTAGCGACCATAATCATCTCATCGACCGCTTGAATTCTCTTATCAAGTAAAATTCGAGCTAGCTGAGGATCTAGTGGCAACGCGGACATGCGTTTACCTATGTCCGTAATCTGACGCTTAACATCCATCGCAGCCAATTCAAATAATAGATTAAAAGCGACTTTCCACTGACGTTCATCGGGCGATTCAATAAACGGAAAACTTTCCACGTCCTCAACTTTCAGAGACTTCAAACGAAGAACAACCGAGGACAAATTCGTTCGTTTTATCTCGGGTAGAGTAAACTCCGCACGGTTATCAAAATCATCTTCGGAATAGAGACGAATACAAATTCCCGGGCAAATTCTTCCACAACGCCCCTTGCGTTGTTCGGCGCTAGCCTTGGATATTTTTTCGATAGGAAGTTGCTGAATTTTGCTTCTTTGACTGTAGCGGCTAATGCGAGCAGTACCAATATCAATTACGAATACAATATTTGGAATGGTTAATGACGTTTCAGCAACGTTGGTTGCAATCACAATTTTTCGCTTACCAGAAGCAGTAAAAATGGCTTGCTGTTCTTTAATACCAAGTCTGGCATAAAGAGGCAAAACGACTGTTTGAGATAGTGAGCGCTGATTCAAGTATTTAGCAACACTCTTAATCTCTCCTTCACCATGAGCAAAGATCAAGATATCACCACTAGACTCTGCGATACATTGGTCAACGGCATTACCTATGCCTAAAAGCAGTGGATCAACAGTGGGGTCTTCTACTTCTTCAATTGGCTGGTATCTGACTTCAACGGGAAACGTTCTTCCTTCAACAGTGACCACCGGAGCACCATCAAAATAACGAGAAAAACTGTCTGGGTCAATTGTCGCTGAAGTTACTATTAACTTAAGTTCTTTTCTTTTAGCCAGAAGCTTTTTTAAAAAACCTAAAAGAAAATCAATATTGAGGCTTCTTTCATGGGCTTCGTCAATTATGATCACTTCATATTGAGATAGCATTGGGTCTGACTGTATTTCAGCGAGTAGAACGCCGTCGGTCATTAACTTAATACGAGTATTCGAGCTCGTTTTATCAGAAAATCGAACAGCATAACCAACCAAATCTCCAAGTGGCTTTTCGACTTCCTCGGCAATTCGTCCAGCCACGCTTGTTGCTGCTACTCGTCTAGGTTGAGTGTGGGCAATTTTACCTCGTATGCCAAGACCTGCCTGAAGACAAATTTTAGGCAATTGTGTTGTTTTGCCGCAACCGGTCTCTCCGGCAACAATGATGACCTGATTTTCGGCCACCAGTTTAATTAAATCATTTGCATGTTCACTGATGGGTAGTTCTTTCTTTAAAGTTACTTCAGGTATTTGATTGGCGATTTTCTTAGTTTTTGCGCCAGATCGATCAATTTTATCTTTTAATTTTTGCTGTAAGCGATCGGCAGGTTGACCTTTATTAGTTCGCTTACGTATTGAACTTTGCAACGAATAGCATTGAGCAAGATCAGTGATTTGACACAGCGAAAATTTCTCAGTTTGATTTGGCATGATTGTTTTTTACTTTGTTAATTGTTTCTTCGCCACACTTAGGCAAATTCATCTAATAATTTAATTATGCTAAGAAAAAATGCTAATCGGATGGGTCAACTAATTCTGAATAATAAAAACGACACAAAGGCGGGAAAGGTTTATTTGAGAAATTTCGAAGCCACAAAACGAAAAGCCTGCATACCGCAGGCTTTTTAATTCATCCAGTATGTGCTATTTCCAGAACGAATGAGGAGCTCTCAGTTCACCTATAAACTCGGCAACAGGCTTATAAAAATCTTTATCTTCCCAATATCCCGTATGACATGCTGGGTTCCATGAGGTAGCAGCAGAGCCAACATTGATCTCAAAATCGTCATCAACATGCGCATTGTAATCGTCAGATAACCCCTTTAATGGGTAAGCAACAATGTCATCCTTGTCATAAAAATTGTACCAACGCGCACGTTTCTTAAGATCATCAGGTAACGCGGAGCCGGTTATTTTGCAAGAGTGGCCTAATTCAGAGTGAAGTCCATCCATTGCATAGATACCTTGAGGGTTACCAAAAGTTATGTAACCCGCTAAGGTTTTCATCGTCTCAAAATTACTCAGGTCAGACTCATGGTCTTGCATTGACTTAATAAAATGACTCATCATAACGCCGCCATAGGAATGCGCTAAAACAACTAATGGCGTTTCCTCAGGAATGACTCGGCGGTGAGAAGCAAATTTTCTCATGCCATCTTTAATACGATTATTAATCGCTTCATAAGCTTCGGTTCCAGGTCTATATAACAAAGACAAAGCCTGAGTGTCGGTCATGATTTGACGAAGATTTTGGTAGGCTAAATCACCTTTGTAGTTAGCTTTTTCGCGGAACGCTTGCAGCTCTTCACGTACAAGATCTGCCCAATAGATTTCAAAAAACAGTAAATCGTCTTCAAGTCGCCCTTCGGCGCCATTTACATATTCTTCAGTAATTCGGTGTTTCAATTCTACCGAATAGAATTCTTCATCGCTTCCTAATCCATGAATAACAGCAATCGCTAGCCTTTTCATCTGATTTCCTCTCAAGGTTCTTATTATATCCAACGATGTGGATTGATACGGTTGATAGCCTCAATCATAGAATAATCAGATCGTTTTGGCTAGTGGAATTATCAAATGATTAAATTGCCAAGATATTTCGAAGAATCGACTTAACCATATGAATTTTATGATTTTTTATTTAGTGCCGGTGCATTATCGCAAAAATTAGCAGCATTGTAGCTTTTGAAATTTCGCACAAACTGCTACATTTGTGTTAGTCGGACACCTTTAATGCTCTGCCAAATAGTTTTCACCTATCGAACAAGCGACTATACGGCTTATCTCCGCAAAGCCTAATCCACTCTGTTGTTGCCACTCATTAAAGGTCTGTTGCACCAATTTTAAATCTCTTTGGGAGTTAGGCTGCCGACTCACCAGCCCTTGTCCAATAAGATAGCTAACAATATCCCTAGTTAGCAAGAATGTATCTTTACCAATATCTCTTAAAAAATAGGGTCCGGTATTACCACCTAAACGACTTCCCTCTTTCTTTAACAATAACCAGAGTTGGGTAATTTGGTCGCTCGGCCAATCCGCGATAAATTGACCAAAGCCATTATGTTTGTCAGACATCTGTTGAACAAAGAAAGCGTTATCTCGTACTGACTTAACTTTGGTATAATTTCGAATAATTCGTGTATCTTGCGACATCCTTTCTATCTGCTCATCGCTGGCCAACTCTAATTTAGCTGGCTCAAACCCCCAAAACACTTCTTCAAATCCAGGCCACTTATTTTCGACAACTCGCCAAACGAAACCGGATTGAAATATCTTCTTTGTCATGGCCGCTAAAAAAACCTTATTAGCTAACCCGCTAATATCTTTTTCGCTGCTAACCTCTGGCATTAGTTTCGCCAGCTCATTTGCCCCACCTTTACGCTTTTGGGCACGCTGGTGAATTACTGAAAGTTTTTCCATGGCAAGCTTCTTCGATTTTAGGTGGAGGTTGTACGGCGGTTCAACCTTTTGTAAATGACTAAACAAATAAAGGGTTAGGCCGCAAAATAACCTAGAATTAGTTACAACAACGCCCAAGCCATCTTCCGATAGTTTGGGCGTTTTAAGTCATTCTAATAACTTAACCGGCAATCAGTCAAGTCAGTCGATTGGCTGAGTCTAAAGCACGCGTTTAGCTAAGCTCTGTATTTTTTCGTCTTAGGAAGAGCAAACAAATAACAAAATAATAAGCCAAAGTTCCGCCACCACCACTGCTTGTTGGTTCTGGATCGGGCTGTGGTGTCACAATTGCCGCTACCTGAACGTTGACGGTTGCTGAACTAGGACGGTTTTGACTATCTGTTACGGTTAACCTAAAGGTCAAACTTCCAGCCGGCGCATTATTAACAGAAGCATTCAATTGAGTACTATTGTTAATGGTTGCAGCGGGACCTCCTGTTTGCTCCCAAAGATAACCAGTAATGGTATTTCCATTTTCATTAATGGTTGCCGTTAGTTGAATAGACTCGCCTTCTGTAATACTAGCTATTGCAGGGATAGCGACAGTTGCAGTAACCGTCGATAAACCTAATCCACCAGGGTCGACAATCGTACGATTTGCTACACCATCGGTATCGTTTGGCCCACCATCTTCAATTAACATCATCACACACCAATGGCCTCGGCCTAAACCAAATGTGTAAGAGTCGTCATCAACTGATGGACAAATTCCCTCACTTCCTGGCGCGGAATACAACTGGTTATTGGCATCAACGACGAAACTCGTCCAACCATTCTGTGGCATCAGTTTACGATAGTTAGCATCCAAAGGTATGCTGTTTTGAAGCGGAATAACCAGCTTAGCACTATCACCAGGGTCAATCAGCTGACTGATTTCAAAATCAAAATAGCCGGTAGCGTTTGCATAACGAGTATCACCACCATGTTGAATATATTCAGCGCTATTCTCAAGTGTTTCATCGGTTAATAACGCGCCACCGGTTTCATTGCTCAGAGAAACTCCCGATAACGAAAGCTTTAATCCAGGTTCGGTTTCAAGCACATATAACCCCTCAGAACCTTCCCCTTGACCTACTTGAGAAGCCAGCTGATGAGCAAGACTTAAACTGTCTAGGTAATCAGCAATTCCGTCTCCGTCACTATCCTGAAACCCTTCTTCGGCGTCACTAATACCATCACCGTCGCTATCGTTGGATGCTAGTAGTACCGGTGCAGTTGCAATCACATTAAGGTCGACGGTAGTTTCTAGTGATTGGTTCGGAATACCGTCATCACTAACGACTAATGTGCGACTATAAACCCCTAGCGGTAACAGCGCCGGATCAATAGTCATACTGCCGGTAACTGGATCGATAGCTAATTGGGCAGAGTCAGTTGCTCCCCAATTGAAGCTATGTTGATCCGTTAAGTTCGGATCATTGACATCTACCGCTAATGTAACTACTCCTCCATCCATAGTAATACTCGTTACTGGCTTACCATCCTGGGTTGCATCGATGCTAACTAGCGGAGCAATATTGACCGATGTAATAGTAATGGTATGTTGATCGTTTTCCGCTAATACTGCGTTTACAGGCGGAGCAAACTCAATGACTAACTGCTCATCACCTTCACTAGTAGCGTCCTCTAATATATCAATTAAAATCCGAGTCGATTGACCAGAATAGAAAGTGATTACACCATCAGTTATTTCAACCTCACCGGTATCAACCGCAACAATATTATAATCTTCTAAATCAGCCGTTCCGCTTACGGTAAAGGGAATTTCTACCGGATAGGTTGCCGCTTCACCGGATAGCTCTACTACAACCTCTACGGTGGCTCCCTCTTCCGCATATTGCGCTATCGGTACCAGAACTTGCGGATTTATATAAACGATTTGGGATTCTATCGTTCTATTACCCGCCGTGTCTTCGGCCAACCAATCAACAATATGCATGCCTGATTTCAGGTGATCGGAACCAATAACCGATGCGGTTAACTGAGTATCCACATTATCGGTTACTATCACGCCATCATTTGGTACTTGCGTAAACAGGCCAGTCGCGTCAATCGTTAGACTATCACTAAGACTAATGACAGGCGCTTCGGTATCACTAGAGCTTAAGTATTCATTTAAGTTAGAAACACCATCTCCGTCCGCGTCTTCATTGGCGTCTGAAGCATCATTTGGATTTAGCCCTCTATCAACTTCCCAGCCGTCTGGCATGCCGTCATCATCGGAATCAGCGTCATTAGGATCAGACATAGCGGCAAACTCTTCGCGGTTCGTCAATCCATCCTCATCTAAATCTAAACCGGCGTCACTAGGATCTTGAGGGTCTAAGCCATTTTGTACTTCCCAGAAATCGGGTAAGCCATCGCCGTCACTATCACTAACATCATCGAGAGCGGATGTAGTAAAACGAATTACACTGCTGTCAACCGCGACTCCCGCTAAGTTATAAATAGTCACCTTAACGTAATAAACTGACGCTGCCTCTAATCGAACCAGAGTAACCGAATGTTCAAAAGCAACGTCGGCATTAGATTCTTTCTCAAATAGCGCATCGGCGTTTCTTGAATAACTCACTTGTGCAAACGCGTATTCGGATGTCGACCAATCAACTACCGCAGTGCTTTCAGTAATATCCGTGACCGTTGGTAAGTTAACAAATGCGGGGCTGGCCAGATCAACCAAACTACCCGAGTTGAAACTAAGCAAGTCACCCTCGGTAACATCGCCATTTAAGTCCGCTAAGGTATATCTCAACTCATAGTTAGTGTTGGACGCTAACTCGCCGATTACCAATAAGTGGTTTTCGCTATAATCTAATGTACCAGCGGCCTGCCATACCGAATCTCCTAACGCTCGGTAATTTAGCAGTACAGCTGACAATTCATCAGTATCTATCTGCACGCTTGCTAATGTACCAAAACCAGTTATCACTGGCGCGCTAGTTGTCGACGGAGCAGTTTGCAGGTCTTTTTCAAACGCGTCTGTCGTTTCAGAGTCTTTGTTTCCAGAAATTAGATTCCAGAACTCGACAACCTTTGTCTTAACCGAAGCTTGCTGTGAGGTTTTAGCATTGTCCAAGGTTAATATTTCATCTAAGACTTGATTAGCTGAATAGTTTTTATGATCTGCAGAATATACCGTACATTGATAGCGGGTATTTTCTTTGAGTTTCTTCAAAGTAAGCTTATGTTTCTTCACACGCTTAGCTTCGCTGACCTCATAGGTTGCTCCATTACCATCAACTTCCGTACACACCAAACGGCCGTCAGCGTTAACGTCAGTTTTCCATTCAACGGTTACGGCATCATGGGTTAAACGGCTCACCTTAACATTTGACATAAAGTGCGGAGCACCTTGGTGTCCTCGAACTTTCGTTCTAAACGAATAAGTTTCGCTAGTTACTAAGTTCCCACTCGCATCTCTGCTTTGTACTTGGAAATAATAAATGGTATCAGGCTTAAGTCCTGTAATCGCTTGGTTATGGAATGTTTTAAGAGCATCTCCGCCACTTTCGATTTTCTGAGACGCTTTATCACTTAAACCGCCGCGCTCAGCCGCTGTAGATTCTTCCCAGCCAGGCTCGCCATAACAGACCTTAGAAAATCCAAGTGACTTAGCGATATCGCCATAATGCCAGAATAGCGCTGACTCCCATAAGAAACCATTACTTGACTCTAAGGATTCATCAGTTCCAGTTGCGCGCAGACCGCCATAAATATCAATGAGCCCATCACCGTTAACATCAATATCAATAACATCATCACCGTTGCCGTCTTCTCTTAGCGTATATAAAACATCATCAGCTAAAACAGACGACGGTAGATCACTCGGCTGTTGAATCGTTAAACCGGCGAGGCTATTAATAACCGTTGGGTCAATCGCCTGCATAACTAAAGCGCCGTTTCTCCATCTATCACGAGTTAACAACGAACCAACCTCGGCATCAAAATCATCTCCGTCAGAATGGTTCTTGCTGCTTTTAACGCAACTTGTTTGGGTAGGATGTAAACCATTATTGATAATCGCGCGGTCATCAAACGCACTTCGTAATGTTCCGCCACCGGCTAATAATTCATTTCTAGATACAATCAAAGAATTACCTTGATCATCACGTAGGTTACTTAAATTTCCATCCCAGTCCTTAAGCTTTCTTTGCATCATCTGCTGATACTCAACTGCGTTATATTCATTTAACCCAATTTGAACGCGACTATTAGGTGACAGGTCGGCGTTAGCTAATATAATAAAGAATTTCTTATCGCCGTCTTCTATCGCATCATCAATTTCAATCTGTGCCGACGAAGTCGAATTTAGGTTAAAGTAATCAACGTAAACTTGATTTGATTTCTCATCAAATTCATGGTCATGTTTACTGGTCTCGCCAGCGAAGCCGTTTCCGTTGTAATCCGTCGCTGCATCGGTATCGACATCAATATGACCACCAATAAATCCACCCGGGCAATCTTCTGTACACGGCTCTATTGGCAACTGACCTATTTCGACTAACGCCGTTGAAGCTTCATCGGTCTTCCATCGTATAACCACACTTTGATGGGTTATGTTCTGAATTAGAGGTGCACCAACTATAACCGGTGGAGTGGTATCGGCGGTAGCCAAGGTGGTGAAGGTGATCGGCTGACTAAGCGTTGGGCCATTACCCGCTTCATCGTTAGAAGAAACCGTTAAGGTGTACTCTGTCTCAGGTGTAAGGTCGGTCAACTGCATTACGTGCTCAATAACATAAACGTTCTCTGTTACCACATGGAATTGCTCACCGTCATTATAAGAAACACCGCTATTTGACGCCTCATCGGTTGTCCAAATAACCGATGCTTCTGTATCAGAAATATCTATGACCATAGGCAACAATAAAATTGTCGGTGGTGTCGTATCCGGTACAGGTAATGTAGTTACAACTTGAGGGGAACTCGTTGTAGGGCCGTTACCTAACGGATCATTAATAACCACCGAAACTTCATAGGCAGTATTGGGATCACGAGAATCAATAACAATGCGGTGACATACATCAAACTCGCTGAACACAAACTCTTCACCAGCGACAATTACTGTTCCATTAACTGGACCGTTAGCACAAAATGAAATTTCAAATTCAGTTTGCGTAATGTTAGTTGCAATAGGTCCGTCAACAAATTCTGGTGGTTCAACGCTCGGTACAAAAAGCGTTCTAAAGGTGACACTTTTTGTATCCGATACTTGCAGGTCTTTATCTACTGCATTAACCGTAGCGGTATACTCTGTATCAGGCTCAAGTCCCCACAAAACAATGCAGTTGTAGGTCGTCAAACGTCTTGTCTCAATGACTGTGCCGTTAGACAGCTCTATTCTTCCTGTTGCCGGTTTATCGGTTTTCCAGACGATAATGGCAGCGCGATCACTAATACGGGTAATCACTGGACCGTGTATGATCTTAGGTGGTGAATCCTTATGAATAAGGAAAATATCTTCACTCGCTTCTTGATCAATAGTTCGAGGGACATTGGTGACCGCAAACCCGGAACCTTCCGGTGGATTAACCGAAACATCGGTTAACTGGTCGGTAAAAATAGCGAAACCGAAATCACCTGATTGATTAGAAATAGCATTACTCAGGGAGTTTTCTGCGAAGTTTTCTAGGTAATAGCTTTGCGAATCCTCGGCAAAAGAATGATCTACTACTAATCGAACATTCGGTACTTCTACGCCGTTAACATCTAACGTGCGTCCGGTTAAAATCGATAACGGTAAATTGACATCAATGTCTGTATCTACACTAACACTAGTATTGTTTGCGACATAATAAACTGCAGCAAAATCTGGGACAGGATAAGCGGCGTTTACAATTCCTGAATCAGTCTCAGTTTCTAACTGAAGGTAAGGCCGTAATTTATAATTACCAGCGGACACCTTAAATTCAAAATAACCATCGGCATCGGTCACCGCAGGCAAATCAACCTGCTGATTATTTGCTTGGTCATGAACCGTAATCATGGTGTTATCAATGGCGTTATCCTGTGCATCTTTTAAATGCCCAGATAAGGTTATTGACGTTTGCATTACAAAGGTATCACTGGTATCTGCGCTAATCGTATAATCATTAAACTGCGTTGCTGCGATGGTACGATTTTCGAACGGCGGCGTGAATATCAAATCCATTGGCTGATCGGTAAATAACGCAACGGAAAACTGACCATTAATATCCGTTTTTGCTTCGCTGACTAACGAGCGACCGTGACTTTCTAAGAAGTAGCTAATTTCATCATCACCGTTAGGTTGATGCAAAATATGGCTAATCGATAAACGCGTATCTGCAATCGGAGTACCGGAACCATCTTCCACAGTACCGCTCAGAATTGCTAACGGTAATATCACGTCTTGCACCGTAACGCCTGCGACAACAACATTATCTTGAGCAAACAATACAGAGGCAAAATCGGGTAGCGGATATGAAGGACGATTGGCTTCACCAGCACCAAAAGGGTTAAGGTAAGGTTTAATTTTATAGTTGCCGGGCTCTACCTGGAATTGGAACAACCCGTTGCTATCAGTAAATACAGGTCTACCGATTTGCGCGTCGGTTTGTTGGTCATGAATACTGACTTTGGTATTATCTAGAACTCTACCTAGACTATCCTGCAGAGTCCCCGATAAAGAAACACCCGCGACCAACGAGAAATTTTCTGATGAATCGCTAGTTAGCGTATAAGCTGAAACTTTAGTTACCGCTAAATCTAAACGGGAAGCTGGTGGTGTTAATAAAATATCAACCGCTTGATTAGTAAACAATGCAAATTCAAAATTTCCGCTTTCATCGGACAATGCATTACTCTCTAAGTCCGTTGCATAATTATCCAGATAAAAATCTTGCGCAGTAGTACTAAATTGATGTCGAATCGTTAAACCGACGCCCGCTAATGGTAAACCATCGGCGTCGCGAGTTTGACCAGACAACAATGCAAACGGCAGAGAAACATCTATACGTGTATTGCTATCAACGACAATGTTTTGTGGCTCATGGAGTACTGCAGCAAAATCCGGTACCGGATAAATAGGCATAACCTGCTCATTCCCTAAGGAAGGATTAAATACATCAATGACAGGTCTAATTTGGTAAGTACCAGGGGATACAGCAAACTCAAAATATCCCTCTGCGTCAGTGGTAACTTTGTTACCAACCTGGTTCCCATTGGTTTGCAGATGAACGCTCACTTGAACATTATCAATCGCTCTTCCCAAAGAGTCGACCAGATTTCCTGATAACTTCAAGGCGTCACCGATTAGACTAATAAGATGAATCACATCACGATCGGCAATCGTAATTGACTCTAACGGTGGCGCACTAAATCCGGTATCTATCGGCGGATTTACGCCAATAAAATAAGAACCTGAATCCATAAACTCGAATAAATAAGAACCATCATCTGGCGTTATTACAGAACGCAAGAACTGACGTTGAGCGTCATAAATTGACACTTCAGCGCCCACGATGGGGCTACCCTCACCACTAATCACACCTCTAAGATTAATACCCGTTGGTTGTGGCGGCGGATTGATACTATCGTCGGTATCATCACACACATCCCCTAAACCATCGCCATCCGTATCTAATTGATCGGGATTGGGAGACAACGGACAGTTATCAACATCATTATTGATCCCGTCATCGTCAAAATCTCGGTTTGGATGGGTAGTTGTAAAACTGACAATCTCACTTGCGGTTAATTCGCCCAAAATATTCAAAGCATCAACCTGCAAATAATAGGTGGTCTTCTCTTGTAAACCTTGCAAATCAACACTGTGTGAATTAACAAAATCACTGTCATTTTGAGTATTGTTTAACTCTGTAGGCGAAGCCCCATATCGAACACTTCCAGAGGAAGGTTCAGCGGTTTCCCAAGTAACCGTTGCTGAGTTATCACCAATATCGATAACAATTGGCTGAATACTAAATATCGGTGCCGCAATATTTTCTTCGGCAACGGTATTAAAATTACCTGCAGGACATTCACTGGAATTACCCGCGGCGTCGGTTAATGTAAGACCAAACTCATAGGCGGTTTCTGGTGTAAGACCTGTGACTATTAATGAGTCCTCTGTCGCTAACTCCAAGGTGCCGTTTTGCAACCAGTCGGTGCTTCCAACGGCTCTGTAACTAACCGCAGCGGTAGTCAACTCATTCGACTGCCAACTGATTTGTGCAGTATTAATAAAACCTGATGCCGTTGGCGTACCCTCACAAACTGGAGGCACGGTATCTGGAACATCGGTGGTGCTGCCTCTGATATCAGCGCTCACTTGATCACCGGTTAGATCTTTCGAGTAAACCGTACAGGCGTAAATTGTGTTAGCTTGCAATCCACTTAAGGTAAGAATATGGTCTTCAACAAGCGCACTATCACTAACTTCGTAGGTAATACGATCTAGCTCCGGCGGTGGTGGTGGAGGTAGAATTTCCGTATCCGCGTCAAAACTCATATTTAATAGAAGGTTTGGCGAACCATTAAGCCGCGATATTTTATCAACCGAGGCAAATCCAGACATTGAACTGGCAACCTCTTCAGGTAGCGCATCGCCATGTGCCTGAAGGTAAAGCGCGACGGCCCCTGCAACATGTGGTGCAGCCATTGAGGTACCGGAAATTGTATTAGTACCGCCATTACTCCAGGTTGATGTTATATCAGAACCTGGCGCAAACAGATCAATACAGCTACCCCAGTTAGAAAAGCTTGAGCGGCTGTCTGACGACGTTGACGCTGCAACGGTGATCGCATCAGCCACCCTGTTAGGTGAACCAGAACAAGCATTAATATTCGAATTACCCGCGGCCACCACAAATGTGATACCCGTATCAATCGCGTTATTGACCGCTGCATCTAACGCCGACGAATTACCACCACCTAAACTCATGTTTGCAACCGCTGGAAATACTGCGTTTTCTGCAACCCAGTCAACACCGCCAATAACTCCAGAGTTACTACCGGAACCATTACAGCCTAATACTTTTACACCTATAAGGTTGACGTTTTTGGCAACGCCCCAAGTTGAACCACCGACAGTTCCAGCAACATGGGTACCATGGCCGTTACAGTCCGAAGCATCGGCATCATTTTCTACAAAATCCCAACCGCTTACCGAACGACCACCAAAATCAGTATGAGAATTTAAAATACCGGTATCAATGATATAAGCATTAACACCGCTTCCATCTAAGTTGTAGGTATAGTCATTGGACAGCGGCAGATCAGACTGATCGATTCTATCAAGGCCCCATGTCGCATTACTTTGTGTGACGGTAGCGGACATTGTTTGGTCTTGCTCAATTAGCAAAATACGTTGATCTAAACGTAATTGATTAACTTGAGAAGAAGACATGTCCAACAAAAATCCATTGATTGAATGGGAGTAATGTCGGATAACTTTGCCATTAACATGACTCGCAATATCATTGGATAAATCGACGACAGCAGCGGTTCTTTGCGTCGCCGTTAATACACTTATTTTGCCATTCGTTGTGGTTGACGCACCCTGCGAAACCTTCGCTTGATTAAAAACAGATTGAGGTTTTATTAAAACAATATAACGATCTTTAATAACTCTAGAGGAATCCACTAGGCTCAGCGGTGCTAGCGTTGGCTCAGAAAAACTAGCCAGTCCTTGTTCGGCTTCACAGACTAGTCGACTATCGGAACGTAAGTTTGTTTTCCAGCCGACGGTAATGCTTTCGACGGTAGTATCGACAATCTCTGGACCATCAATAATCTCCAACCTAACCGGAATACTTCCCAATGCAAGGGTTTTAAAAGACACAATTTCACTTAACGTGGTATTGCCTGATAAGTCACTAGATTCAACTTGAACAAAATAAACGGTGTCAGATAATAACGCTGTTAGCGGTACCAGATGCTCACTAACCAAACCAGAAGCGCTAAAGGTTTGATCGAGCGAGTCTTCTGCCAGCCCGATGTGGGCAATGCTGCTGGACGCTTCGTCTGTGGTCCATAAAACAAGAGCGCTATCCGTGGTAATTTCTTCAATAAATGGCCCCGCCAAAATTAATGGTGTGGTCGTATCAGGCAAACCCAATGTTGTAAATTCGACTGGTTCAGAAATCGTTGGGCCATTTCCAAAAGCATCCGTTGAAGACGCAGTTAATATATAAGTGGTACTCGCCGTTAAGCCCGAAAGCACCATGCTGTGTTCTATAACGAGTGAGTCATCTTCCAGTTGGGTAGTGGTAATTCCATCAGTAAACTCAACGCCGCTGGTTGCTACTTCGTTGGTTGTCCAAGTAACCAACGCACTGGAGTCAGTAATTTCAGTCACGATCGGTCCGTCAATTACCGGCCCATCAATGTCCAAATAAAGTAGCGTTGTCACTTTTATTGGCTCACTGAGGACCGGACCATTACCGGCAACATCGGTAATACTAACAATCACGGTATATTCTGTATTAGCAGTCAAATCGGTGATTACAATTTCATGGCAGATAGCCGCGTCGTTCAACGGGTAGTTATCATCATCAACCGAAACAACCGACGTTACCGGCTCGTCAGCACAAAATGAAACAGTGAATTGGTTGTAATCAATTGCACTTATGATCGGCCCAACGACAAACCGAGGCAAATCGGTATCAGGGATCGCAAGCGTCCTAAAATCAGCTGGTAATTCCTCAGAACTTAATCCATCGGTATCCGCCGAGCTAACCAAGGTTTGATACTCGGTAGAAGGTGTAAGGCCGGTTAATAACACGGAGTGAAGTCTTGTTTGAGTTTCATCGGTGAAGGATGCGCCGCCGACAATAGAAACGCGACTATTCGCATTTCTATCGGTTTCCCATTCAACAACAGCAGAAACATCCGTTATATTTCTAACAATAGGACCAACGATTATTTGAACCGGTACAGCCGGAGGTAACGGTGCCGTCGTGAAACTAATAATATCGCTACCTATTACTTGTCCGTCGCTATTAAACGCGTCAACCTGAAGGAAATAGGTTGTTTCTGCGACTAACCCATTTAAGGTAACAGCGTGGTCGAGCGCAAACTCGGTAACAGTTTCACTTAAATTTAACTGATCTGCTGATAATCCGTATTTTACCTGTCCATTTGAGGTTAGCTCTGTGCTCCAACTAACCAACGCTGAATCTGCAGTAATTTCTGTCACTTGCGGCTGAACCGTGAAAACAGGCAATACCACCTCAACTTCAATACCGCTATTAAACTCACCTAAATCACAAGCGGCATGGTTACCTTCAACATCAAACAAAGTCACTTGATGCTCATAATCAGTTTCCACTAATAAACCAGATAACCTAACAAAACCAAACTCACTCAGTTCCAGTGAAGCGGTTTGAATCCAGTTGCTATCCCCCTTCCTTCGATGCTCCACCACCGCAGTAGAATTTTCATCCGCTTGCCAAGTCAAATCTGCAAATATTCCGTAACCTGTGACGGTTGGCGGAACAACACATTGAGGCGGAGTCGTATCGGGTTGATCTAACGTTGTAAAAGAAGTAATCGCACTTGCAATTGCCCCTTCAATATCCGTTGAATAAACAACGCATCGATAGTCAGTGCTTGGCTCCAAACCATTAAGGGTTAAAATTTGATTCTTTTTACGATCAATTTTGTTAACTTCATAAGAGCCGTTGACCGACTCACAAATCATTCGGCTGTCGGCACTTAGGTTAGTTGTCCAATTTAAAGTTGCACTGGTAGCAGTTAATCGTTCGATAATTGGCCCAGTTATAATTTCTATCAGCAACGGCTCACCATCGTTGAGCGTCGTAAACGAATAGGTCGAGCTAATAATACTATTACCCGCCAGGTCATTTGAGGTAACCGAATAATAATAAGTGGTGGCTGGCTGAAGATTGGTTACGCTTATAGCATGAGCCGAAGAAAAATCAGTCGAGCTCTCAATTCTATCTAGGTCATTGGACGATGTTCCAAGCATTGCCAAAGTCGAAGACGATTCGTCTGTTCTCCAGCTAATTAATGCACTGCTTGCAGCAATATCTTGAACCAGTGGACGACCAATCAACTGAGGCGCTTGGACATCCGGTGTATTTTTAGTAACGAAGGTAACCGAGTCTGATACTACAGGCCCATTACCCTGACCATCTTTTGAAGAAACATGTAGTTGATAGACCGTGCCAGGATTCAAACCAATGACTTGCACCCGATGCTGACGACTTAAACTGTCGTCGGTCAGCACTCTATGAACCACGCCATCATTGTAGGACACTCCGCTAGTGGTTGGTTCATCGGTTGTCCAAACGACTATCGCCGTTGAATCCGTCACGTCTATAACCGCAGGCCCTGCAAAAATGGATGGTGGAGTTAAATCCGCAGCTGCTAATGTTGTCACCAAAATCGCTTCGCTGACAACGGGTCCGTTACTGGCGTTATCAGATACGCTAACACTGACAGAATAGGTAGTATTTGAGGTTAACTGCTCAATTACCGTATCGTGGCATGCTGAAAGTTCGGTTAAGGAATAGCTAGTTTGATTGACAAACACTTCTCCTGTAACTGGCTCATTAGCACAAAAGGAAAGACTAAAGTGTTCATCCGACAAAGCGGTAACTTTGGGTGTTTGAACAAACAGCGGCGCGGTTATATCGGGTGTTGAAGACGACGTAAAACTTACCGTTGATATCGGAGAGACGTTACCTTGCTCGTCCGAAGAGCTAACTTGTACCGAATAACCATTATTGGCTACTAAACCCGTTACAACAACACTGTGAAAACGTAATAGCTGGTCATCGTTAATGGTTTGTCCGCCAACTAAATCAACCACCGCGGTCGTTGGCTCGTCGGTAATCCACTCTACCACCGCCGAAGTATCAGTAATATTTTTTACATAAGGTTGAATAACCATTTGAGCAGCAACCAGATCCTCAAAGGCTAAAGTGATGTCTAATGATTCATTGCTATTAACTCTAAAATCGAGAGCTTCCTCGTTTGCGAAACCACTTTCTTCTGTCGGCGCAAATGTTAGGTCATAAAAGCATTCGGATTCGGTTTCATAAAAACCTGAAGCTACACAGGTATCGGTTGAAAAAAGTAATAAGTTATAGAGGCCATCGGCATCAGACAGACTACTGTTATTAATATGCGTCACATTGTGTTGTGACTGGAATCCGCGGCTGCCCTGTTCCGGTCCACGCCAAGACTGTGAGGTTTGAATATCTACGTCAAATACTGGAACGTTATTATTATCAACAATCTGTCCAGATACGGAAAGAAAACTAAATGTGCTATCTCTTTCGGTGTCGCCAACAACCGGAAAATCTTCGGTTTGAATTGAGACAATATTCGGCGCTCCGCTTATTGAAACATCGGCGGCGTTAAAATAGGTACGTAATACGTAGTCACCGTCCTCAACGGTCCACTCATATAAACCGTCGTCAGCGACTTGAAGCTGGGCACCAACTTGAACCAATGAGCCGCTAACCACCTGAAACAATTGAGCACGAGCACCACTTATTGGTTGCCCAGAACCATCACGGACAACCCCACTAATGGTGGCAGCGCTAACAGCAAGATGAGTCAATAAAAGCGCCAAGAAAACCGCTGCGCGAGATACTAGTTGAGAAAATAGTCGAGATAAGAAACTTGTGCCCATTAAACCACTCCCAAGGAGGTCGGTTAGAGTCCAAGTGTATAAAGAACTTTGCGGGATCCAACAAAAAGCATTTACTGCTTTTGGCAACCCCGCTATCTTAAGTGCTCTTCACACCCTTAGACCGGTAGCTTTGCGAACTCAGTCTTTCGAACCGAGCAGCCAGAACTGGTGCAACATTTTGAAATTATCGCAATACCCAATAATTTACCGGCCAAAACAACTAAACCTTTAAGACTTAGTCATTTACAGCTAAAGCTAGCCAACAATAAATCGGTTAACAAACAAGAATGCAATAGTTCCAATCGTTGACTAATTATAGTTAATATTCACGTTCTTGCTTAGAAAGATTAGAGATATCTCTGTTAACGCTCTGAGTAATAAAAGTTTAACTTTAAATCTCTTTTGGTTCTTAGGCTTGATGTGGTATGTTGTTGTGAAAGATATCGCTAGTTGACTAAAAAAGGACCATAACTGAAAGGAACTCAAGGAGAGAAAATGCCTATAAAACGTATCAGCGACAACGACACCTCATCATCTGGAATATTGGAATTATTTCAAAAGTTTAATCCTCGAAACAAAAACAAGCCGCTTTTAAATGATATAAGAGGCGAAAACAATATCATTGAAAACCATGAATCCTCTCTTAAATCCGTTCGTTTTGAAATCTGGGGAAATAACAATAAAATCGTCATTGGCAAGAATTGCCACTTAAACGATGTCACTTTTCATATTGAAGGCGATAATCACTTGGTGGAGATCGGGGATAATGTCGCGTTTAACATTGCGGGTAGCATTTGGTTCGAAGATGAGTACGGCACGTTGGTTATTGGCAAAGATTCCACCTTCGAAAATGTTCACCTAGCGGTAACAGAGCCTGAGTCAACACTAACCATTGGTGAAGACTGTATGTTTTCCTACGACATTGACGTAAGAACAGGAGATTCGCACTCTGTTATACAGCAGGATGACAATAAACGAACCAATTACGCTGAGAATATCTCTTTCGGTGATCATGTTTGGGTAGCGTCTCACTGCGTTATCTTGAAAGGAAGTCGAATTGGCAGTAATTCTATCGTAGGCACCCGCTCCGTTGTCACTAAATCCTTTCCACAAGAAGGCGTAGTCGTCGGAGGAAATCCAGCTAAAATTATTAAACGAGATATCATGTGGAAGCGGGAACGAGTTTATGACAGCAGTAAGAGCTAATTGACCTCTTCATCAATAAACATCACGGCAAAGTGAAACCATAGAACGATAAAGTGCCACTATAGATTGATTCGTCGACCAGCGGCCTAATCAACTGATTTAGTGAAACGGCTTAGAAAAATGACCTGTTAAACGAATTAGTATTACTTAGCATTACAAAAATAGACCTATCCTGTTAAATTTCCCCCATTTAACTGCTACTATTGGGCTTTGGCTTAATTGTCAGCCTTTAGTTAAATACGTTTTCAACTAGCTATACAATAACAACCGTGTAGTTAGTAATTAAGGTTTTATAAACAACGAACGACTCCCTTAGAGCAACAAACCATTCGTTCATGGTTTGATTGATATAATAAACGCGAGGAACAATAACAATGAATATGGCTCCCCCCAATAACACCAATGGAAACAGGCCCCCTTTTAAGAGGCTTGCTACTTTGGCAACCTGTTTGTTTTTATTAGCTGGATGCAGCGGCGAAGACAAAAGCCCAGTGCAAAAGCAAGATGCCGAACAAAAAGTAACCAAAAAGGTCGAAGCAGAGACAACCTCGCCATTTGAACATAGTGATTTTAAAGCATCATACGATGGAATTTCGATTCCAAAATTGAAAAATCATATCCAATACCTATCTTCAGATGAATTAGGTGGTCGCGCTCCGGCATCTCCCGGCGATAAATTAACCGCCGATTACTTGGTTAACGAATTCAAACAGTTAGGACTAAAACCTGGCAATGGCGACAGCTATTTGCAACAAGTTGAATTATTAGCCATTAACTCCACGGTTTCCCAGGGGCTTAAAATTGGCGATATAGAGTTTTCAAACACTGAAAATTATGTAGCGACAACTCGAAACAAAGAAAAACTCATGAGTCTGAAAGATTCAGAATTAGTGTTTGTTGGTTACGGCGTTAACGCCCCTGAATTTGGTTGGAATGATTATCGCGGTCTAGATGTTAAAGGTAAAACCGTAGTTATCTTAGTCAACGACCCTGGCTATGCGACACAAGATCCAGAGGTATTTAGCGGAAAGACCATGACCTATTATGGACGTTGGACCTATAAATATGAAGAAGCTGGTCGTCAAGGTGCAGCCGGTGCAATCATTATTCACGAAACGGCACCAGCTAGTTACGGTTGGAGTGTGATTAAAAACGGTTGGACAGGCACTCAATTCCATCTACCGCGTAACGAAAATAGCGGTCCGGTAGTTGACGTAGAACTTTGGATTGACGTTAACAAGACTCAAGAGTTGTTTGCTAAAGCAGGCTTAGATTTTGAAAAAGAAAAACTACGCGCACAAACCAAAGACTTTACTCCAGTTAGCCTTGGAATGACGGCTTCGGTTGAAGTGACTTCTGAGTTTTCTCAATCCACGTCAAATAACGTTGTAGCAGTTTTACCGGGTAGCGAACAGCCTGATGAGCATATTATTTATATGGCACATATTGACCACTTAGGTACTGATACCAGCTTAGAGGGTGACCAGATTTATAATGGTGCTCACGATAACGCTAGTGGAACTGGAGGAATTATCGAAATTGCGAGAGCTTATACATCGCTCAATAAAGCTCCTCGCCGTTCTATTACTTTTGTTGGTGCTGCCGCTGAAGAACAAGGAACTTTAGGTTCTAAATACTATGCGGAAAACCCAACCACTCCTCTTTCAAAAATCGTTGGATTGATCAATATGGATAGCATCAACATCACCGGTCGAAAGAAAGACGTTAGTGTTAAAGGAAATGGAAAGTCCGAGTTAGAAGAAGTTTTAGCAGAAGCTGCAGCTCTACAAAACAGAACGTTAACTCCAGAGGCTCATCCAGAGCGTGGTTATTAATTCCGTTCAGATCATTTTAGTTTAGCTAAAAAAGGTGTTCCTGGGTTAAGCGTTGGCGGCGGAACCGTGGCACTCAATGAGAAAGAAGAAGCCATTAATAAATTAATTGGCGAGCGAATTTCTCGTTGTTATCATCAGTTGTGTGATGAGTATGCAGAAGACTGGGGCTGGGAAGGCGCTAAAGAAGATCTTCAGTTGTACTACGCGACTGGATACTTGTTATCAACGGGTGACCAATGGCCTAACTGGTATGAAGGTACAGAGTTTAAATTACTTAGAGATGAAATGATGAAATAATCTCGAAATTTGGCAAGTTAGCTTCTAATCAAGTTAGCTTCTCATTTGAAATCGGCGAGCTACGGCTCGCCTTTTTTATGCCTTTCTTTTGTGTTAGATTGCTCATTGAGTTACGAGTGTCATAAACACATCTAATAACATTAAAATAACAATATTATAAATACTCAGGGAGCACCATGCGGATTGACAGCCAATTTGACGTTTTTGTAAGCCACGCATCAAAAGACCGAGACGTCGCTGAAGAAATGGTCGAACACCTAGAAAATAAAGGTATCAAATGTTGGGTTGCCCCCAGAGACGTCACGCCAGGATTGAATTACGGTGCTGAAATAATAAAAGGTATAGAAAGATCAAAATGCCTCATATTGATACTTTCTGAAGATGCCAATAAATCTACTTTTGTAATGAATGAAGTAGAGCGAGCGGTAACAAAGGGAAAAGTTATATTTCCAGTTCGTATAGCAGATATCCTACCCTGCGCTAACTTAGAACTCTATATATCCTCAAATCACTGGATAGAAGCTTGGAATGGAAAATTTAATCAGCAGATGGGGCATCTGGCTTCTACAATCTCATCGCAGTTTGATATTAACCACTCCGAAAAAATAACACCTCAACCCGAAACCGTTCACAACACTTTTAAAAATACCCCCTCCCACAATGAAGAGTCTGAACTTACTCTAAAAATACAAGGTATTCTTAAGTACTTAGGGTATAACGTTGCAACCAATGGGATCCTAGATGCTAGAACCTCTAGCGTTATCAAGAAATTCGAAAAATCTCAAGGGCTTGATGAGCTTGGTGTAGCGGACGCGTTTTTATTGGATAAATTAATGGAGTGCAAAACAAACCTGGAAAATGAAAAGGTGCACAAAACTGAAAGACAGGAAGAACAAAAAAAAGCCCTTGAAACTACGCAGCCAAAACAACAACAACAACAACAACAACAACAAGATAAAAACAATCTTGAAAATTTAGATAAAAACGATGTAGTTTCTACTGAAAAAACAACAGAAAAAACCTCAACAAATTTAGGTTTTATTCTCATATCAGTTTTGCTCCTACTTTGTTGTTGTGATTATTATTTTGAAGATATCTTTCTTAAGGGAAGTTACCTGTTCATACCTTTGTCAGCAATTGCCAGTTATAAATATGGAGCAAAGGCATTTAAGTTATTATTATTTCTTTCCCCCTTAGCATTTAGCATTGCGTTATCAGATGATTTTTCGATGGGGATTTCACTAGAAAAGTATCTGGCGGCTATTACGGTGAGCTTTATATTCTTAAATCCAAACAAAGCGATTGACATCATCAGAAAAATCGCTTCTTATAGATGGCGTTTAACCATCTTGGTATTATTTTCATTTGTCGCTATTTCAGTTTCATTTGAATTTAATTGGTCTCCATATCTGTCTACTCTATTTTCATTTGAACTAGTACTAACCATCCTATGCTTTGCTCTTTTTTTCTTCAGTTCACCAAGCAAATTTTCGAGTGCGATATTATTGGCAACTCTATTTTTTACACTGATGTCGAGTTTATTTATGGAGTACAATAATATTCATTTAGAAATATACGACGAAAGCTATATTTATAACATTACTAACTTGTACGGTAGTTTTGGCTTGGTAGTTATCGCGCTATTATCTAATCAACTAAAAAAGGACATAAACAAGCCAACAGCTCTTTTGAAAGCTAAATATGCCTTTGTGGCTTTTGCCTTTTCTTCGTTTTACCTGTGTAGCCATTTCTTAAATTTGGACCTGAGTAATTTCTTTGAAATTTATACAGCGTCTGCTCAAGGTGCCTCTGAAACCTCTAGTAGCGCATCCGATTTTGAAATTATCGAAGTCGTCGGCAATGAAATCACGAGCAGAGTGAGTTATATTGTACCGCTACTGCTATTCTTTATTTTTGGCTCAACTCTAAACACATGGACAAAACGGAGTACTGTTGGATCTGTGGTCGTTTTATCCGTAGTTAACTCATTGTTCAAGACATACTTCTTTGTAGACGACTATGGAATGCGTTTAGATCAGGCTTTAGTCCTTTCATTAATCGAAAACGTCATTTTTATTGTCAGCTGCGTTGTAGTGATAGCTATCGGTCAGAAGTCTCGGAATTTCCTAAAGGTGAATGTTTTTGCGGAGCGAAGTTTGACCGAGTAACGCTTACGATGCATTGGCACCAACTTAATCTCGATATCCAGCAATTAGTGATGAAGCTCTATTGCCTATCTATAGATAATAGTTCTCTAATAGAATTATTATTTGCCAAGCGAGTTGGGAACAGAAACACATAATAGGCTCTCTTTTACAGCACTATTAATTCAAATAATGGTTCAGGCGCATTTTACAATATAAAGGTATTTTTATTTGCCAAAATACAAACAACTCCTTTAAAAAAGAGTTGAGTGTACATCTAGGCTAAAAGAGCTCAACATACCTTACTCCCCCCTTAAAGTTGACTCGGTCGAACTAGCGACATTCCAATTGAGATCTAACAACGAGTGGAGGAGCTAAAGAGCGTGGAGGCACGTAGTATTATATAAACAAAGCGGATATAGAAGAGCACTCACGACCAAGTGCCCGTTAAACTTCAAATTAGATTACAATATAAACTACTTTGAATTCTTAACATATTTATCTAACCACTCATGTTGTTCCCACAACAAATGCATTAGCGACTCGCGTGCACGATAACCATGCTGTTCGTGTGGTAGCATGACCAATCTTGCATTACCGCCTAATCCTTTCATTGCCGCGAACATTCTTTCTGATTGCATCGGGAAAGTTCCAGAGTTAGGATCCTCTTTACCGTGAATCATTAGCATTGGCTCATTGATTTTCTCGGCATGAAAAAATGGTGACATAGTCGCATAAACAGATTGCCCCTCCCAAAAACTACGCTCTTCCCCTTGAAAACCAAAAGGTGTTAGGGTTCGATTGTAAGCTCCACTTCGAGCAATTCCAGCTTTAAACATATCACTATGCGCTAGCAAGTTAGCAACCATAAATGCGCCGTATGAATGACCTGCGATAGCAATCTTTTCAGGGTCAGCAATTCCCTCCTTCACTAAAACGTCAACGGCTGCTTGTGCACTATCTACCAATTGTTTTCGAAAGCTATCATTTGGTAAATTATCGCCAGCCCCAATGATTGGCATTTTGGGGTCATCAAAAACTGCAAAACCTTGCGCTAAATGCGGCAACGGCCCCCAGTAACTTACTCTAACAAACTCGTAAGGCGAATCCGTCACCTGACTAGCAACAGCTTTATCTTTATACTCAAGTGGATAAGCCCACATCAGTACTGGCAAAGGCCCTTTACTCTTGTCGTAACCTGGCGGTAAATACAATGTGCCGGTTAAATCAACACCATCGGCGCGTTTATATTTAATTAACTCTTTAGTCACTCCAACAAAAGCTGGGGACGGATGAGGAAACTGAGTAAACTGAGTGACCGAATTATTCTGAATATCACGAACAAAAAAGTTCGGTTGCTCGGTTTGTGATTCACGAAGCGTTAACACCTTACCTGCTTCTTCATTTAGCGTAGCAACAATTCTTTCATAGTAAGGAGCCTCAGACTGCCACAAACGATTCTTCTCTCCAGTAGAAAAATCGAACTCGTCCATAAATGGGATATTCCCCTTAGGAGAAGCGCCATTACCCGTTAAGAAAACCTTACTGTTATCACCAAAGACTTTAATGACGTCTACGCCATACTGGTTAGTTTGGGTCACAAAATTTCCAGGATCTTTATATCGGTCATTATAAGAGCGTTGTTGAAAAAGTACCTTTTCAGCGGATGGGTTATTCGGCGAAAACTTCCAAACGCGATATTGTCTATCGCTAAAGCGCCAATCACCAATAATCGCAAAATCATCATTACCCCATTCGATGCCTGCAAAACGGCGTTCTACTTTTTGAAACAAGGTGGGCGTGTTTTTAAAGGGAGCGTTCCAAGTATAAACAGCATCATGGAAATCAACTTTCGTAGCCATGTTTCCACCGTCTTGTGTTTCAGCCCAATACAAAGTCGCAGCCTTGTCACCACGCCAAGCAATATTGCGTCGCCCTTCTCTGGCGGAATCAAAACCTTTTGGAATATTCTCTCCCGAAGCTAGCTGTTCTACTTGCTTAATAACTTTTCCGTCCAAGTCCCAAACTTCAGTCAGTAATGGAAAGCGTCGAGCGGGTACTAAATAAGAAAAGGGTTTGTTATATTGCGATACCAATAAATATTTTCCATCGGGGGACTGGCTATACCCATTATAAATACCCGGTTTACCAATTTTCTTAACCTTTCCTTTCAAACTGATGCTAGCCATTTGTGAAGTCGTTAAGAACTCGAACAACTTAGCATCATAAGGCGTCTTGAGAAGGTTGGAATAAGTTCTTACCGCCGCTTTTTTACCAGAGGTCACTTGAATGACTGGCTCCATCTTTGCTAATGAGCGAGTGGGACGATCGGAGGCTTTAGCGATCGCTATTCTTGCATAGAAACCGCTAGAATCTCTCTTCCATAAATAACGACTACCACCAAGAGAAGCATTTAGATAAACCTTAGAGATACGTTTTGACTTCTTCTTGTTGAGATTAAAATTCCAAAGCGACAGACCTTTGTTATCTTCAACCACAAAAGCCAAGTTTTTCGAGTCAGGGGAAAAACTCACATTCATAACCTTACCTTTTGGCAGGTCGTTAACAGGAATTGTTTTATCGCCCGATACCGAACGTATCTCTATTTTGGTATAACCAGTAGAACGACTGGGACCAAATACTGCGGCGTTAATTCTTAAACCCGCTAGCTTTTCTTCTGGCTGCGCTAAATCAACGATCGACTGTGCCCCTGGCCGATGCAATACCGCTAGCCATTTTTTGTTATCAGACATGGTTAAACCAGGCCTTCTAGGGGCGTCAACTAAATCAGCCATTATTTGAGGTGGTGTCTGATAACCCGATTCCGCAAAACCGTCGCTACTCAGCGATAGCGCGAATATTGATGTTAGGACCAGCAGCAATTTTTTCATGTTTTCTCCCTGCATTGTAAAAATTTAAAAATTATCAAGTATAAATATAGAAATCGAAAATCAGCATTCAGAATTTAAAATTAAGAATCGCGGCATAACCACTATTACTGCTCTCAACAAGGGTTACGCGATAGAATCAACGTGCAAGCATACACTAATTGTGAAAAGGTGAAACTTGGCAAATTGTAAGAATACATGGCATGACCGGCGTTAGTTAGTTTTTAGGTCATTTACGCCTAGATGGTTGAAGCCTAGATGGTTGAAACAAAGCTAGTTCAAGCCAAACTAGCCCAGATTCACCCAAAACCGTTATTCAATGAGTAACAGTTCCTCTTGACGCCCATTAAAATACCAGACCCCAGTTTTATCAAACATGGCATCTTCTTCCAGCATTATTCTTATTTCTTTATCCCATTCTTTTATAGTAACGGCATTATTGAGCTCAATGGAATAGGCCGTATTTAAGTGAAGTGGATAGTCACCTGAGCCCTCAACTCCCCCTTGAGAATCCCACATTCCGAGTGTAGTGCCTGCCGCATGACCGTGGTACCCCAATGGATGAGTGTAGATTGTCGGTTTTAAGCCCTGAGTGATTGCCTGTTTTCTAGAAAGTGATAAAACCAGGTTTCCGGTTACGCCGCTGACAAAGTTACTAGTAAAAATATCCTGCAGCTGATTACCCTTTTTAAGCGCGTCAGTTAAATATTTGGGAGCGGACTTTTCACCGTCTTTAAGGACATAAGCATGTTGTTGGGTATCGGTATTGAGTCTCAAATAAGATATTCCAAAATCGACGTGCAGTAAGTCGCCTTTTTGAATCACTTGACTACCTGTACCATTGGTAAACGCATCTTCATGGTCGAATTTTATATTATCGCTGCGCTGGATAGAGACAGACGGATGAAACCAAGTCGCTAATTTCAAATCCAGAACTTTCTCTCTAAACCACCAAACGACATCATCGGTAGTGGTTTTTCCTGGCTCAATGACTTTTCGACTAAAGCCTTCCGCAATTATCTGATGGGCAATGGAAGTCATATCCTTTAACAAATCAACCTCTTCAGGGATTCTCTCTTCTAGCCACTTTACCGCTAATGCTTCCGCCGAAACTAAACGCTGTTGGTAACGACTAGGTAACTCTAACATCAAGCGCTCTTTTTCGGTTGCAACAAGCCCATCGGCATGCCCCCATACTTTTGACTGGTTAATGCCAATACTCTTCGGATCATATTGTTTCATTAAATCCACTAGTGCCTGCCATTGATTGGGCTGCGCTTTTTTGTCCCATGCACGGTCAAAAACTTGACCAACATTATAGGGCGCGATGGCTAGCGCCTTAACGTTATCACCTTGTCTTACGAATACGAACATAGTAGTTCGTCTAGCGGAAATCCAAGTGGCGGGAAGAAACGTCTTCAATACCGGATCTTCGTTATATTCTCGACTAATCAATAACCACATATCAATATTGGTTTCCTTCATTAGTTTTGGTAGTAACTGATTAATTCGTTTGGCGGTAACATCATCAATAATTTGCGCTCGTTGTTTTAAAGGCAAAACCGACTGACTCGCAGCTAATGCCTGATAACTCGATGTAACCAACGTCGAAAGAATTCCGACAAGCATTAGCATTTTGATATTCGTCATATTTGTTTCCCTAGCTAGTTTTTATTTTTGTGAAGTTTTTTTAACTCTTAGCTTTTAACTCTTAACTCGCAACTAGAAACTAGAAACTAGAAACTAGAAACTAGAAACTAGAAACTAAAAACTAAAAACTAAAAACTAGAAACTAAAAACTAAAAACTAAAAACTAAAAACCTGATCTTACCACAGAGGCACAGAGGTCACGGAGGTGGAAAACCTGTTTTTAACCTAGCCCCTAGCTCCTATCTCTTAACTCCCAACTCGAAACTACCCTTCCCCTGGGGGCTTACCACTCTCAACTCACAACTCGCAACTCGCAACTCGCAACTCTTAAATTCTCACCTACAATCATTCAATCAAAGAATTTTTTTCGTTCTATTTTCTAAAACAGGCCTAATTGTTGGTCGACTATACCTTGAAATGACAAACCGACAAAGGGTAGGATCGCATCCGCTATCGGCTCCAATTGTCTATCGACGTACAATTGATAGTCAAGTGGCGAATTAACGAATTCAATCGGTTGTGGTCCAGACACCGTCATATAGTACTCGACCCAACCTTTATTCTGATAGCGAGGTGGTTTATTTAACTTTTCTAGTTCAAGATCAGCCAACCGAGCCGCTCGAACATGCGGTGGTACATTTTTTATATAATCATCGAGATTTCTTCGTAACCGCTTTCGATAAACCAACTTTTTATCAAACTCGCCAGCTAACGTCCTGTTTACCATCTCGGTAACATATTCGCTTGGGTCTTGTTCGTCAAATACTAACCGATACAGTTCCTGTTGAAATTCACGAGCAAGCAGCGTCCAGTCGGTACGGACATTTTCCAAACCCTTAAATACAATTTGCTCCCCACCTTTGATATTGACCAGACCCGCATAACGCTTTTTGCTTCCATGCTCCGAGCCGCGGATAGTAGGCATCAGAAATTTCTTAAAATGAGTCTCAAATTCCATTTCCAGAAAACACTCTAAATCCATTTCATTTTTCAGTTTATCTTTCCACCGCTGATTAATGTCTATCGCTAGGTTTTCCCCGATATTTACAGACTCATCATCGGTTGTTGCATCCGGCAATAAAACAAATGTGGAATCCGTATCCCCATAAATCACCATGTAACCTTGCTGTTCAATCCATTGAGCAGTCTGCTTCATGATTTCGTGCCCCCGCATGGTGATAGAGCTAGCTAACTTAGTATCATAAAAAGCACAGCCGCCGGATCCAAGCACTCCGTAAAAAGAATTCATAATGATTTTGATTGCTTGTGAACGGGCTTTATCCTTATCTTTTTTGGCTTGATCTCTTTGTTTCCAGAGATCAGTAATAATTTGCGGCAGCAAATGTCTATCACGGGAGAAGAATGCCCCTTTAAATCCTTCAATGGCACTTTCTCGTGACTTACTTCCTTCAATAAGTCCTAGCGGATCGACTTTGAAGGTTCGAATAATCGACGGGTACAAACTTTTGAAATCTAAAACTAACACCTGTTGATACAAACCCGGTTTAGAATCCATGACATATCCACCAGGGCTTGCTAAGCCGCCGCCCTCCGGCATATTTGGAGAAACGTAACCGTGTCGATGAAGTTTCGGCAAATAAAGGTTAGTAAATGCCGCCACTGAACCACCGGGACGGTCAAGTTCCAAACCAGTCAACTGACTTCTAAAAACCAGATAGTCAATCAGTTCCAACGATTCAAAAATATCCCAAACCAATAGACAATCTTGAAGATTGTAGATCGCTAATGCACAGGGATCGTGATGAAAATTATTGACTATTTCTTGCAATCGTTGTTCGACATCCTTGCTTGTTTTTCCCCGCCCAAGAAACTGTTGAGCTACCGACTCCAAACTAAAACTAGCCAGACTATACGACTCCGCTTTCATAGCGGCAATCCCATCAATAACGAATCGGCCGTCAATGCCAACAAAACCTTGATTTGGGTCGCTGAGACTATTTTTCCAACGCGCTTTACTTTTGTTTCGGCCAAGTCTCAAATCTATTCCTAGATCACAAGCTCGAGCGAATAACACTTTAAAATCAAAATTAATCACATTCCACCCAATAATTAAATCGGGATCAAACGCGGTCACCGTTTCGACAAATGCACGTAATAATTCTGATTCATCAGAGACCCACTGTATTTCGAAATCAATCTCTGTCTGCTCACGCATCACTCGATTATAGCTATCAGAATCACTAACCCATTGCTGACTCTTGACCATGATTACTTTGCGAAAGTCATTCCTTTTTTTATTACCCAGTACGTCGCTAGGCTTAGCGATAATACCTGCATTCTTAGCGTAGAATCCGATACTAAATAATTCGTGCTCTATCGAGCATTCAATATCAATAGAAAGGCTTGTTAGTTTCGGGATATAACTCGAGGGTTTTATTTTGGCGTCATCAAAACAATGGTAGCCTGGCTTGCTAACTTGAGACGCTGCGACAAAGGAGCAACTCCCATAAACAAACCGTTCCATAAGGAAGCGGTCATCGAGCCGAATAGAGGTTTCAAAACTTTCTATGCCGTGTTGGTCCATTAAACGACGCGCACTAAAAAAATATCTTTGCGAACGAAAATAAAAACCGGTGACTTTTTGTAATGTAAAGGTTTCCAAGTCTAGAGGTTTGGATTTGTGCTCAATATTGTTTGCGGTTAAAAGACTGACAACCTTATTGGTTATTGCTTGTTCGATAAAAAATACTGGAGATTGGTGTTTGACGACCAGTTTTACCGGTCCATGCTCAGTAGAAACCCACAACTCAACTTGTGCACTTTCCCCTCGGTCAAATACCTGCCTTGTTAGTACAAAACCTTCTATGGGTATTTGGGGCAAGTTAGCCATTTCTAGTTAGCTTCAGAGCTTTAATGAATTTGATAGAGCAAATCATCTGAGATTTTTATTCCTAGGCGATCGGCTTCCTCAATAACCACCAGTCTATCGTGATCGAAGTTTTTAAAACTATCCTTCATTGCGCGAAGAATGTCACTGACATGCTCGGGATATTTTCGTAGCAGTGAGAAGTAAATATTATATCTTTGCTGGTTATTTCTAACACGATACAATTGATTGATATAAATAAGTATCTCAACGCTATTCGACTCCCTCAACAGCTCAATAAAATCATCTGCAGCTCCAGCAACATTTAATCGCAAAAGACTTAATAATACAGTTGGATTACGGTGATTAGTTTCATCATTTAGCTGAACGACATAGCCAATCTGTTTTGATATGCCAAGCACGCCATAAAGATAGGCTGCACCCGCTCGATCTTCTAGTTGTTTCGAATGATGAGCACTTAAAATAATATGCTCAATCTCTTCTTTATACCGATTGATATGATATAGGTGTTTTATGCTATTAATGCGTATACGACGCGTATACTTAGAGCCAAGAAACTTGGACAAGTATTCGTGTATTTTATCATTGTTAGAGTACTTAGAAACTTCCCCTAAAACATCAATAGCGTTAGCAACAACTCGATCACTAGCTGTGTTTTGTTCAATGATATGAATGGTTGTAGTAATACTAGAATGAGGCATTCTTTCTGCAATAATTTCACAAAATGAAATTTTTAACTCCCCTCTTTCGGTATCTTCAAAAATTGTTTTACGAAGTACACTTTGAAAAAAGTTGTCTACCTCAAGAGAATCAAATTTATTGAGAGCTATTAGTAGTTCCAATTGAATGTCTTCACGTCGGGTATCGTAAAATATCTTGATCAAATAATCGATCGTTTCCTCTTTTCTCATTTCGCCTAAGGTGTGAATCATCGCTTTGTTAAATATTGAACGATTATCTTTTCTATCGAGAATCACTGAAATTTGCTTGTAATAACGTCGAGCGTCCCCATTTGCTAGTGAATAGCATGAGCTAATAGCTTCGTAAACGTTAAATGGACAGGTACAAAACTCTCGTATATTTCTCATATGAAAGTGGTTAAGTTGCTTTACAAGGTGATAGAGCATATATAAACCCGACAACGATAAAATGCCAGCAAAAGCCCACACAAATGAATAGCTGACATGGTCGTAAATTGCCAAATAACTAAATAACGCTAAAAATAAATAGGATAAAGAATGGGCCCATTTCTGTGATTTGCTCTTTGCTTCAAACCTCACAGCTTTCGGAATAGACGCAATCAACATATTCAACGACTTGCCTAAAAAACTCCGCTGGGTAATCTTTCTAACAACGCCGGTCCCAATAAGGGTGGCAGGAACTGAATAAATACCTATCAGAAACATTGAAAACGCTTGTATTACAAAGAAAAAGCGAAAACCCATGGACCAAATCGTTGATTGGTCCTTACCAAACACAGACGGTAAGATAAAAACAAGAATTAAGCCATTTTGAATCAATGACAACATTGAAAAGAGTGTTGAAACTGTCTGTTGACTGGAAACCTGCCATTCTTTTAAACCAATTAGAACGGCGAAACCTTGAAACTGCTTACAGATCATAACAATAGCGATCAACCCTATCATATAGGGCAAGTAGCGCTGTAAACTTATTCTCAAGCTATCTGTATGTTGATCTAGTGAACGATTAATAATCTCGTTACTGGCTTTAATTGGAATAGAAGATTCGGTACTAGTTATTTTATACAGACATAACAATGCCACTATAAAAGGAAAAGACATCGCGGTAGCTTCCAAAAACACTGGCAAGTGTTGCGCAAACTGAGTAATGAATAAGGTTAACACGGCACCTAATATGACTCCTAACTCACCAAAGAAACTCACTCTCGCGGCAGCCCTTGGATCCTTTAGCATAGAAAGTTTACTGGTCACTAGAAGTCTTGTTGTGATATCAATCGCTAAGATGATAAAACTACTTAGCATGAATACCGCAAACGGATACAACCAATCGAAACGTTGTTGTGCCCAGCCATTGATAGACTGGTTGTTGGTAATAAAAACTAAGAACAAACCAGAAAACAACGATATCAAATAAAATAATCGTTCATTTCGTTCACTAATTTTGGTCAGAATTTTCATCGACGCGAATAATGAAATTCCTTGGAATAACATTAGAAGCGGATAAAACTTGAAGTCTAAATCACCAATAAGCTTAATGATAGAGACCAGTTTAAGAGAATAGCCACACCAGCCCAATAGAAAGGCTAAAAGGAATATAAACCAATTTGACTCGAAGATGGACTGCTTATTCATTTAGTCGTTAATGTTTATTATCAATCACAATAAACATAATAAACCAAATGCTGTATATAAGCTCTTTTTTTTACGTTAACAAATGGTCAAGCTATTGATTTGCCAGAATTTTACTGAACAATTGATACTTTGCGTTGTATGCCGCTTTTAATGGCTCTTTGTGGCTCCTATCAATCGCTTTTTTAATTGCTCTTCTGGCGAGTCGTTCTTTTCCCATATAATGGTAGGCTCTTGCCATTCCAGCGTAAGGTTGGTGCAAATAGTCAGCCATCTCGGCGGCTTGCTGATAATATTGTATCGCTTTTGAGTATTTCTTAGTCTTGTAGGCTGTATCGGCTAGTTTTATTAAGCGAAACGGGTTCGGATTATCAATCTTATCCATTTCCATCTTGATCTCCGCTGCGGCAACTTTTCGACCCGATTCAACCAGAAGTTTATGATAGTTTGTAAACAAGGATAATTTTTCTTTACCGTGTCTAATGCCGAACCGGTACATCGCATCCGCCGCTGCCATATGGCCTTTATTCGAATACAAAACAGCCAATATGTTAATTGCCTGACCATCATCCAGCTTGTATTTTAGCGCCTCCTTAATATACCAATAGGCTCTGTTTTCATTACCATTAAATAATGACTCCGCGGCAACATTACGGTAGTACATGCTATAAAACTCATCTTGCTCTACGCGCCTCAGGGTTCTAGTGCCTGCCGTCGGGAAATAATCGATGGTTACTTTTCCTCGCCATATAGTGAATGAACCTGGCGGTAAATCCCGTTTAGGGTCAAACAGAACGGTTCTCACGTGCTGCGAACTAAGCAGAATACGGCCTTCTTTTTGATAAATGGGGGGGGTCTCAACGAGTTGATAAGCAATTTCAACATCGGCGAGTTGCGCTAATGACTTAGTCAATAATGCTAAAGACAAACAATTACCGGTCATACTGCCAAGGACTTCATTAGAGGTTAAGGTTTCTGAATAAAAATTGAAACCACCTAGATAACGAGTTAAATACTTTGAAATTCTTCGGTTAGGCAATAAATCTCTATATTCAGCGCTATTATATTTGCTTAAGAAATCGGCCCTCTGCAGGTCACTTAGCGCCAAAACGGCTTGAATATCGGGTATGTCGGGTCTGGTTCCCCATTGCGCATCGGAAATAAACGGTGGAATAACCTCGACCGGTTCAATAGTCGTAAAATTGGTTTTAATTGGTTGCTGACTAGCGCAACCTGTTAATACTAATGTAAACAAGAATAATGATAGACGAAACATGTACACCCCTTCGCGTTGCTCAAACATTAAAGATTCTATACAACTAGGCTCCTCTTACAAATGTAGCTCAAAATTCAAACGAAATCATGGTATTAATACCTAAAAGAAGTAACAAAACGTATGAAAGATTGACATATCAAGCGTTAAATATTCGACGAATAACCCGGTTATTCATCGAAAATAATATTCACTCGCCTATTTTTCTTGCCCTTGTTCTCAATCTTTGAGACTCGTAACTTGGCTATTTCCGAGGTGTTTTTTACATGGGTTCCGCCACAAGGTTGTAGGTCTATATTAGGTGCTATTTCCAACAACCTTAATTTTCCGACTCCTCGAGGAGGCTTAACCGACATAGTTTTAACTAGATTGGGATGAGCATCCAGATACTCATCATCTACCCAACGAGTAGAAACCGCGTGTTTTGCATCAATTAATTGATTAATTTGTAAAGTAAGTTGCTCTTTATCTAAGACCGTTTCACCAACATCAAAATCTAACCGACTCTTAGTGGCGCCTATTTGTCCGCCGGTAACGCCGCAAGGTACCAAGGAACATAACAGGTGTAACGCCGTATGCATTTGCATATGTTTGTAACGACTCTGCCAATCGATAGCAGTTTCAACTTCATCACCAACGTTAAGTTCTGAGGAAGCCGCTGGCACATGAACAACCTGTTTAGTATCTCTGTCATATACCGTCGTTACTATCTCAATAGAGCGGCCGTTATGAACAAAGGTTCCGCAATCTCCGGGCTGACCTCCGCCGGTTACGTAAAATACTGTTTGGTCTAAAACGATACCGCCACGCTCATTAACTGATACAACTTTTGCGTAAGTGTTTTTCAGGTAAGCATTCTCTTTAAAAAGTAACTTTGTATCCGACATAAATAGTCCTCACGTGATGAAAAAACCAAAATATTTCCCAAGAGTTTTGTAGA
>CAJQOL010000086.1 GCA_905479925.1 uncultured Kangiellaceae bacterium
AAACTCGTTGGAACCCCTTTAACTCTTTGACCGGTCTGGTGACATTACCAACCAAGTCTCTTATGTACAACTGAACAACTTCTTCTGCGGCATAATCGCCACAGTTATTTACTCGCACAGTTGCAGTTAACTGCTGCCCCATGCTTATTTGTGTTTGATCTAATCGAATTTCTGCATATTGAAATTCACTATAAGACAACCCAAAACCAAACGGAAATAACGGACTGAAATGGGTGTCTAAATGGGTAGCAGTCATTCCTAAAGAAGTTTGTTCCGCTCGCTCGGGAATATCATTCATGTGCAAAAAGGTATGCTCCGATGCAGGTTTCCCAGAATTTTTTTGCGAATAATAAATAGGAACTTGACCAACGGTTCTTGGGAAAGTAATCGGTAGTTTTCCAGAAGGTATAGCATCACCTAGTAACAAGTCGGCAATGGCTTCTCCACCCATAGTGCCCGGGTGCCAAGCATACAAAATGGCATCGACGTGATTCACCACATTTTCTAAGGTAAGCGGACGACCAGCCATAATAACCAAAACCACCGGCGTTCCGGTTTCAGCGATAGACTCAATTAGCGCCTGCTGACAACCCGGTAAATCAATGTTTGCTCTAGAGTGCGCTTCGCCGGACAAAATAGATTCTTCACCCAAAACTAAAATAGCAACATCGGAATTTGCAGCACTATCGACCGCCTCAGAGAGTTGGTAAGCATTGTCGCTACGTGAATTTTGCATTGCTCGCACATAGTCTATTGCTACTGAATCACCTAGCTGCTGAGTTAACGCTTGCAATAGGGTTCTACTATGCTGAGCTTCACCATCAAAAATCCAAGTTCCTAACTGCTCGTAACCGTCATCCGCCAACGGCCCAATAACTGAAATTCGACTTAATTGTTGTCGATCGAGGGGTAATCTTCGCTGATGATTTTTTAGCAATACGCAACTTTTAGTGGCGGCTTCTTTTGCAACCGATAAATGTTCTGCGTTTAGAAGCTGTGGCAATTTCTCCGTTTCAACCATAGCGCTCTTAAATAAACCTAAGTCAAATTTAGTGCGCAAAATCCGAGTAACCATTTGGTCAACTTTATGACTGCTAATTTTGTCTTGCTCAACCAAATAAGCTAAATGATGGGCGTAAGTTTTACTCACCATTTCCATGTCTATTCCTGCGTTAGCGGCTTCAAAAGCAGACTCCTGATCATTAGCGGTAAATCCATGAACCGTTAACTGATGAATGGAATCCCAATCACTTACAACCATTCCTTGGTAGTCCCACTCTTCTCTTAATAGATCATTCATTAGCCACTCGTTACCCGACGCCGGTACGCCATTAAGATCACTAAATGCCGCCATAAAAGTTGCAGCACCAGCGTCCGCCACCGCTTTAAATGGTGGTAAGTAAACATTACGAAGCTCGTTTTCTGGAATATTAGTGGTCGCGTAATCCCTGCCACTTTCCGCAGCCCCATAACCAGCAAAATGCTTGGCGCAGGCGGCAATTGCGGTTGGCTCATCGAGAGAATCTCCCTGGAAGCCTTGCACCATGGCAACCCCTAATTGAGAACATAGGTAAGGATCTTCACCCAAACTTTCAGCGACACGACCCCAACGCGGATCACGGCTGATATCAATCATTGGCGCGAAGGTCCAATTAACACCACAGGTGGCTGCTTCCGCCGCAGCGACTTGTGCCCCCTGTTTAATCACCTCAGGACTCCAGCTGGCCGCCTGGCCGAGAGGAATGGGGAAAATGGTTTTAAAACCATGAATAACATCGCGGCCTATTAACAGAGGGATCCCTAAACGAGACTCTTCTACCGCTAAACGTTGTAGCTCATTAACCACATTAATATCCGTTTCATTGAGCACAGAGCCGACCTTGCCAGAACGAACATCAGCGGCAAGGTCATCGGAAACCCATCCGCCAAGGCCCGCAAATTGGCTCATTTGACCGATTTTTTCCTGCATAGTCATTTGCTTTAACAAATGCTCAATAAATCCCTCCGGGCTCGATTTTACTAAGCAAAGGTGATTCTTTTTTTCACTATTCAACGACATTAAACAAACCTAATATATAATTCACCGGAACAAAGCGCGGTGCAACAGCTAGCATAAAAACATCATAAGCCCTTGATTTTAAGATACAACTGAAAAAAGTTAAGATGGACATATGATGAGACAATTTGGGTCACTGGGCTTAATTAACACCATCAAACCTTCAAAATGGCTAAAATTCGAATATATGACCCATTCGTCGTGCAGCTTTGCCCTTCTCATCGATTTTGACTTGCTTCATCTTACAAGCTGTATAGTGTCAAATGGTTGTCATCATATTGATATATAGAGGACATCCATTTTAAAAGTATTTTTCTAGCTATTAATAACAAGGATAAATCGCGATGAAAGACAACTCCCAATCAATTACAGCGCCAGAAGATCGCATATCACACGCGCAAAAATTCATCTATGGATTGGGTTCTCTAACTAATAATCTACTCTATGCCGCAATTACCGGTATGCTAATTGTTCTGAACTTAGGCTTAGGAATGAATCCGGCATTGGTAGGACTGCTAGGCGCACTACCTAGACTAGTGGATGCGATAACCGACCCTTTAATGGGTTATATTTCAGATAAAACCAAATCTAGATGGGGCCGCCGAAGACCTTATATATTTATTGGCGCGATTGCCTCTGGAATTGTATTTGCCTTACTCTGGCAGCTGCCGGTAGGGAAAAGTGACGATTTCTATTTTTGGTATTTTCTAATTGGCTCAATTATTTTCTACCTGGCCTATACCATTTTCGCTACACCTTGGGTGGCGCTTGGATATGAATTAACCCCTGACTACCATGAACGAACCCGTTTAATGGGGGTTCATAACTTTATGGGTCAAATAGCCTGGTTAATAGCTCCGTGGTTCCTCTGGTTTATGAAATCGGAGCAGTTTGAAGGTGACATGGTAGCAGGGGCTAGCACCCTCGCCTATATCGTTGGTGGATTTACTATTCTACTTGGTATTTTACCCGCTATATTTTTGCAAGAACGCTCCAAAATCGGGTTAAAAGAATCCAAACCCGTAGAGCAAGAAGCCGTTGATGAAACGCCAAAAAGAAGCATTAAAGAAAGCGTGCTCGACTTTCTCAATGGTTTTGTAATAACTGTTAAGTTCAAACCTTTCTTACAATTATGTGCTGCCACATTCTTAGTGTTTAATGGCTTCATTATGGTTTCGTCATTCCAAAGCTATGTGGTTATTTATTATGTATTTGGCGGCGACCAAACCCTTGGAGCGGAATACATTGGCTGGGCAGGTATGGTTACCGCCATTTCGACCTTTTGCGTTATTTTGATGGTGACAAAACTTTCAGAAAAAATTGGTAAACGACGCGCATTTTTCACCACTACCGGCGTATCGATTTTTGGTTTTGCCCTTAAATGGTTTTTCTACACGCCAGAATACCCAATGCTGCTATTGGTGCCGTCGGTCTTTGTTGCGTTTGGTCTAGGAGGTTTATTTACGTTAATGGGCTCAATGGTTGCCGATGTTTGTGATGCGGATGAGCTTAGAACTAACGAACGCCGTGAAGGGTTATTTGGCTCTATTTATTGGTGGGTGGTTAAGCTAGGTATGGCTGCAGCTATTGCCGCCGGTGGTTATCTACTCAATGCCACAGGGTTTGATGTTGATCTTGGCAGCGCGCAATCCGATGAAGCCATTTTGTTAATGCGCCTTTTCGATATTGGTGTTCCTTTAATCTGTTCTGCAATCGCCATTTGGATTATTTATTTCTATCCAATTACAGAGGCAAAAGCCAACGAAGTTAGGCAACAGTTAGAACAGCGTCGCGGCAAGATGAATTAGAAAAATAATAACTAAGGTTAAATCATTCATGAAAATCTGTAAACTGATGGCTATCAGCGGCCTATTATTGACTCAATTAACCAGTCCAGTATGGGCTGGATGGCAAGTCGAATGGATCGATCGATTCGATCAAGACGGTGTCGATTGGAGCAACTGGACTGCTCAAACACAAGCTAATTACAATAACGAAGTACAATGTTATACCGACGACGAGACCTCCAGTAATAAAAACCTCGACGTATCAGACGATACCTTAAAGATAATTGCTCGGCGTCAAACTATCAGCTGCCCTGGGTTAAACGGTACTCAAAAAAGCTGGACCTCTGCGCGGCTAAACAGTAAAGACAAACGCGAGTTTTTGTACGGAAGAATAGAAGCTCGAATCCGCTTTGATAGTTTAGAGGGTGGTAGCTGGCCAGCTTTCTGGATGTTAGAAAACCGTATTGCAGAACAGCCCCGCGCTAATGATAACGACTTTGTTAATTGGCCGAATCCCGGCGCTGGTGAAATTGACGTTTGGGAATGGTTTTCAAATGGTCCCAATACCTACATTACCAATTTCTTCAATACTAATAGTTGCGGTAGCGAAGTAAGATACAACTATCCTAGCGGCGCCAGTGATGTTTTAGAGTGGCATCGATATGCTATTGAATGGAGTGAACAGCAAATTCAGTTTTTTATTGATGATCTGCTGGTCACCACTCATGACATTAGCAATTGTCCACAGTATAAAGAGCCGATGTTCGTGCTGATTAACGTTGCTATGGGCGGTAACCTTGGTGGCAATATTGACGCTGGATTTAATCAAGCAATTATGGAAATTGATTACGTCGCCCACTGCAGTCAGACTTCATCTAACTCTGATACTGGTTGTAATGAAACAACCCCACTAGCTTCAGCTGATGATGACAATGACGGCGTAGAGAATAGCTTAGATCTCTGTCCTAATACGCCGCAGAATGTAGAAGTGGATGCAACCGGCTGTGAAATCGTACAACAGCAAAATGTTGCACCGGAAGTAAGCCTGTCGATTCTGCAAAACGGACAAAACACCTCGACTATTAACGTTGACGATGGCCTTGTTACAATCACCGCAGTAGTCACCGACGACAACCCCGACGACATCGTTTCTGTGGTTTGGGCGTTAGAGAATATTCCGTCACCCAATATTAATGGCGCGCAGGTTTCTTTTGATCCAAGCAGTATGGCTGCCGGTAACTATCAAATAACGATTACAGCCAACGATGATGGTGACCCAATTCTTTCAGATGTATTATCAATTAGTCTTTCCGTAGAAGCGGACCCGGAAGAAAGTAGTGGCGGTGGCGGCAGCTTAGGTTTTTTATTGATAACTCTTTGTTGTTTACGATTAACCGTTAAGAGAAAACTAATTTAACAAGAAATTTAATAGTTAAGTGCACGCATTGCTTACTCTAGAAAAATTAATATCAGCTAGCTTTAGGCTCATGGCCAAAAAACAAGAACTTGCTAACCGGCAACTTTGCGAAAAAGCGCTTCTAGAGGGCCCATTTTAAAATACTTAAGCCATATAACGCTGAAAACGCCACCAATAACACAAAAGATAGCGGCAGAAAGCAGCGAGAAATCGATGGTCTGGTTTTCAAGAACCCCGAAACTATCAAGGAAACCCATACCAATAATAACGTGGGCAACATAAAGAGTGAGAGACAGTTGCCCCGTCTTGTAAAGCCATTTGATTATATTGCTACCAGCATATTTTTCTGAAAAATGCAGACTAGCGATTAAGATAACTACTGCGGAACTGGCAGCCGAGATTAAGTACTGCGGTAATGGCGGAATAATCGAAACAGAAAATAGAAATTGCACTTCCTCTGAGGTCATCTCTAGCCCACCAGAATCTCCAAGGGCTGTTCGTATCAGGTAGAAACTAACTTCGGTAACAAGCAGAATAATAACAGACCAAATAAGCAATCTTGTTCTTACGGAATGCCGGGATAGCTCCTGCCTACCTAGCCACATACCAAACACTAGAAATGCGGCCCACGGAAAGACTGGATGGAAGCCATTAAAGAGTATATGTCTAACCATACCGTCGACAGTCCATAGATTTTTGTATTCTAGTGTTGCCCAATCCCAATTTTGCTCGTAATTGAAAAAAATCATCAATATTGGAAATGACACCATGATAAGCACAGAAACCAAAAACATAGACCTATCATTGATCCTATATATGGCAGCGGCTATAAGGAAATAGAACCCATAGAAATGAAGGATGTCGGCTTCCCATATTGGTGTATAGGCAAGACCGATTGCTATCAACAAAATGCCGCGTTTCACGAGCGATAAACGCCCGTCTGAAATCAACTGTTGGTCGTTCGATTTCCTAGCTCTATTAGTTAAGAATGTGACCCCTACACCGGCTAGAATAACGAATAAAGCAGAAGCTCGACCTTCAAAAAGCTGAGCAAAATTAGCCAGTAACTGGTTACCATCAGTCGCATTCATGGCTATTTTGAAGTTGACAATAACCATACCAAATATCGCTAAAGCTCTTGCGACGTCAAAACCTAATACTCTTTGCTTCATGTAAGCTTCCCTTAGAAATAGACTCGATTTAAGTTGCTAGTCGATCGCCACTGGCGGTAAGTAGATAATGAACACTCTTATTGGTCCAATGAAGATACTATAAGATGAATTTTGTTCTAAGTCTGTAACAAGTCCTAGTTTAGATAGCTGTTTGAACAGGGTAGCCCTTAAATCTCCCAATTATATTAGATTTACTAAACATACTAAATCTCCTCAATACACTACATAAACCAGCACATCGCTTTTGGCCAAATAGTGTAACGGCCGAAAACCTCTATTACTCATCGACCAACAGCTAAATGGCTAGGACTCAGTCTATACAATCTATCTGTCGACCATTGCTAAGAGCAAGCTATTATCATCAAGTTTAACGTTTGAGTGAGCGTAGATATTGATTTGAATTGGTAAATTCTGGCATTATCACTCAACCTTAAATAAAGCAGCAGCGTCCTATGCGATTCATCCAGTTATTTTCTATAGCCCTCATATTATCTTTAGCAACATCCCTATCGGTTAAAGCGTCTCAACCTTTAACCTTTGAAGATGTGATGAAATTTAGACAAATCGAACAAACAAAGATTTCAGCAAATGGTCAATGGATAGCATTATCCGCTGAACCCGACCGCGGTGATTCTGAAGGATTACTTTATTCAGCCAGCTCTCAGTCTAAATTCTCCGTTGAGCGTGGAATCCAACCCCAACTATCTAAGAATGGCAATTTTGCGTTATTTAAGCAGGATTTCAGCCTTGTAGACAAGACCAATATAAAACCCAAAAAACTTAAAGAAAAGCTTCATAGTTGGGTATTAATCGACACAGCTAACAATAACAAAGAGACCTTTGAGAATTATCATAATGCGAGTTTGGATGTAACTGGCCAGTGGTTAGCGTTGCATAACAAATATAAAAAACCTGAAAGTAAGCAGGACAGCGACGGTAAGGATAAAGAAGAGTCTTCAGAAACTAACGAGTCAGTAGCCAAAACTGAAACCAAACAAACAAAAGAGTCAAAAAAGGAAAACGAGAAGAACGAGAAAAAACAGAAGAGCGACAAAAAAGAGAAGAAAGCATTTGAACCAAAAGATGAACAAATTGGTGCAGAGCTTGTGATTAAATCACTATCGACGGATAAAGAATTTAAATTATCACATATCCTAAAATATGCCTTCTCACCAACTGGAAAATATCTGGTCGCTTATCAAGCAACACCCAAAGCTACGGACAACAAATTAGTTCTATTATCACTCAAAGATGGTAAGCAGGAAGTCCTCAAAAAAACCGATTACGGTATGAGCCAATTATTAAGTTGGCACGAAGATGAAGACTTACTGGCATTTAACTGGGGAAATATGCAGGTAGATGATAAAAAGCGCCAATTTGAGTTATTTGTATGGAAAAAAAGCAGTGTTAAGCAAGTAAAGTGGAAACAAACTGAGTGGTCAATGAAAGGTCATAACAAGGTGATATGGTCAAAAAATACCAAGCAACTCCATGTTGGATTGTTCCCTATGACTAAGGAAAATCAGTGGAAGCTAGCAGAACAAGAGAATCAAGAGACCGAAGAACAAGAAAAGCAAGACAAAACCCTTGCTCAAATTATGACGAGCGACGATATCATCGAAGAGCGAGGTTTAACTATCTGGCACGGAGACGACCCATATATCAAACCTCATGAGAAAAAACAGTACAAAGAATTTGAGAAAAGAGACTATTGGTTTACCTATAACTTAAAGTCTCGCAAAACGATTCAACTAGCAAATAAAACGCAATTTCAAATTAACCCTGATATTCATAATAGTTGGCAATTAATGCGAGATACACTGCCGTACAGTAAGTTAGTTACCTACGACGGATTTTATGCCGACCTGTACGCTATTGATAGTGCTTCAGGTAAGCGTGTTAAAGTCGCGACAAAAGTTAGTAGTCATGCCGCTATTTCACCCAACGGTAAATGGGTGGTTTATTATCATGATAAGCAATACCACTTGTTTGATACTAAACGCAAAAAAACCTATGACTTAACCAGTCAGCTTTCCGTTCAGTTTGACAATGAACTTCATGATTATCCTAGCGCTCCGTCTGGTTATGAGATCTCTGGATGGGCTTCGGATAGCTCTAAAGTTTATATTAATGATCGCTTTGATATCTGGCAGTTTAAGGTATCAAATCGCAGCGCTAAGAACCTAACCAAAGGAGAAGGTCGTAAGCAAAATCTTGAGTTAAGACGCGTTCATACCGATCAAAACTCTAGCTATGTTAACAAGTCTAATAAATGGCTTGTAAAAGGTTACTTTGATCAAAAGAAGAATCATGGTTTCTTTGAACTAGCAACTAAGTCTGGTCAATTAAAACCTTTACTAGTTGATAATAAAGCATACCGATTTTTACAAAAGCCTAAAGACTCTAAAAATTATTTCTTTACTCAAGAAGACTTCCAAGAATTCCCTGATATTTGGGTAACTAATTCGTCGTTTACCGAGAAACAAAAAGTCACGTCAATTAATCCTCAAATTGCGGATTATGCGTGGGGACAAAAACCAGAACTAATTGAGTGGACCAGTACAACGGGTAAACCGCTGCAAGGAGTTTTGATTAAACCTCATGGTTATAAAGAAGGCGACAAAGTGCCAGTACTGGTTTATTACTATCGCTATTTCTCACAACGCATGTATCTCTTTAACCGTATGGAAGTTAACCACAGACCAAACTTCCCTTACTACTCATCGAATGGTTATGCCGTATTCTTACCAGATGTTAAGTTTGATATAGGCACGCCAGGTCCCTCTGCTACTCAAGCCCTAGTTCCTGGTGTTCAAAAATTAGTTGATATGGGTATTGCCGATCCAAACGCAATTGGACTGCATGGCCATTCATGGAGTGGTTATCAAACGGCTTTTGTAATCACTCAAACCAATATGTTTAAAGCAGCTGTTGCTGGCGCGCCGGTTTCTAATATGACTAGCGCTTATAGTGGTATTCGACATCGCTCAGGTTTGGCGCGTCAGTTCCAATATGAAAAATCACAAAGTCGAATCGGCGGCAGCCTCAATGAAAAGCGTGAGCTTTATATTGAAAATTCGCCGGTATTTTTTGCCGACCGAATTCACACGCCGCTATTAATTATGTTTGGTGATGTTGATGGCGCAGTTCCTTGGGAACAAGGTATTGAGTTGTATTTAGCTATGCGTCGAGAAGAAAAAGACGTGATCTTTTTGCAGTATCACAAAGAGCCACATCATCTTAAGAAATATCCAAATAAAGTCGATTACAGTATTCGTATGAAACAGTATTTTGACTACCACTTAAAAGGCGAGCCAGCTCCTGAATGGATTAAAAGTGGAGAGGCATACGAGCCGAAAGATAAGAAATCGGGTGGAGCTACATCGGGCAAGTAAGACGCGGAAGAGGAAGGGATGTCTTACTATAGAGGCATGCCTTTTTTACTGATGAATAGCTACCAATTTATCCGGTTATTCGCTCTTCCGGTATTCTATTGCTATAAGGAATAAAGCTTACTCATCGCCTTTCTTCAGTAGGGAAACTTTAACTTTCATTGGTTATTACGGCAATTTTGTGGATATCAAGGAGCCATTAAGAGGTGGCAGCTAAGTTCCCGAAGCGGTCTCTTATTGGGTTTGGGGAGATTCCGACAAAGCGGTCGGTTTTTTATGCTCCCTCTTCCCTTCGGGAGAGGGTTGGGGAGAGGGCAGTCTCTTAATGTCTTTATGCTTACCAAGTTTTTATCACCCCCTATTTCGCAGCGCTAAAGCTTACCTGCGACCCACTTTTTTCAAGAGCTAAAAAAGTAGGCAAAAAAGCCCGACGCTCAGCCGCTAGGCACTCTTAAGTGGCGTACTTGAACAATGTTGTTATCAAACGGCGGTGGAGCTAGTTTCCGAGGAAAAGATGGGAACTGAATTAGCTGGAAGTTAGATGTCTCCTATAGATAATTTTGAGCCCCCTCAACGCCTAATTGAGACGCGTGTTTTCTCGTCTATTCCAATGTATTAAGTATTTCTACCACCATTTGGCAAACTTCTCTAATCGTTCTATATGTTGCATTAGAAGCTCAGAGTCAAATTCCTTTTCAAATTCCATCGAAGCTAATCCGCATTCGATAGAGCTTCGATTTATGGTTAGCCGAATCCCGTCATAAGAAAATACAAGCAAGATTTCTCTATCTAAATCATAAAATTCCGCTTTAGAGTCTTGCCCATCTTTGAGTTCTTTTAGCTTCGAAATGAAATTATCGAATACAGAATACTCGAACCATACATTAGAGGCAGTATATAAGAACTCTCCACGCGGTAATGTAAGTCTACAATCGACCGTACAGCCGATTGACCCAACTCGATCTTCACTTTCCTTAATATTTATGCCTATCCAAAATGGATTTGGGAGCTCTATATCGTAGTTCATACCTTAATTCTTAACATTGTCTTTAACAGTCGTTAATCCTCAATTTCCAAATAATAACACATTTTTTATGCTCACCATTTCTAGAAGCCTAACTGGAATATTAAGCATTTTTAATGATGATAGAAGTGTCTTCTTTCGCGCTAGAAATGCCAATAAACCGCCACTGAGAAGTGACGCCTTCAGATACTTGGAGCCGCCTCCTTTCTACAAGGATTTTGCTCTATTTACTCTTCCCTCAATTATTTAGTGCAAAGCTTCATAGCTTGATTTAGCGAACTGATATTCGACTTCATCTTCCCATCCCATATAGCTAAGACCTTGGTCCATAGGAATAAAACCTGTTAATCCAGACGAAGACACCACTTCAACTTGTTGTGCGTTGAAGATATTATGTTTATACACTCCTCTAATTTTTCCTGACATAGAATATGCTAACCATTTCATATGCTCTTGAGAAATTTTGACCGTTTGCCCGCCAAGAAGCCCTTTCTTTACTTTGGTTTCGGACAAAACATTATAATTAACCGGCAATACTATTTCGAAACCGCATGTTACTTTCATCACCTCTAACAAAGGTTTGACGACTTTGAGAAATTTCACGTCAAAATCATCTTCTCGAAACCATAATATTAGTTCTGAATACCTAAAGTCGTCGCGGGGTATGTCTATACTTAAGTTAAAACCAAATACGTCTTCAGTGTAACCAACGAGCCCGTGATATTTTTCATGTCCTTTTTGTTCTAACTTATTCTTGAAAGACTTGATACCAACGCTTGACCCTTTTCTGATGCCATATGGACCGTATATATCGTATTCTTTTGGAAGAACTCCCCAATGTTCATCAAATAGACTTAAGATTTTATCGACCAAAGTTGGTCTTTTAATTGAAATTTCAGAGTTCACAACCGAATATAGCTTAATGACCCGATAGTTTTCCTGTCGCATTGTAAATAATTTAAACAAACTCTTAAAATCCTGATACTAATTGAATTCCTATTTATACATAGTTCAGCAGTCTACAGCGGTATAAATTGAATGCAACAGAAAACCAGACCTTTTAAACTAGATTCTCCGATATTACTTGAAAGGCATGTGTCCGCTTTTGTTCTCCTGCCCGCTAAAATGGCACGGTAATAAGGGGCAGCAATAGATAACTTTGAGCCCCTTATATCGCCACATCCTTAATCTAGCTGGTCTAGTGAGTCAACAGAAATAACGAACGAGTTGCTTTCACCTTCTTTCTCTTGAAGCCTTAAAACTACAACAAGGTTCTTTTCAGGTTCAACGCCTACTTCATAAGCAATGGGTAAATGCTCTAGCTCTTGAAATAAAGTAATGTAACGTATATTGATAGGAGCTCTTGTCCAGCCATAGTGATTTTCTGATTCGGCAACGCAATTGGTATTTGTACACTGTCGGACAAAGTTGATTAGCGCAAGTCCTTTCTCATCATCAATAGAGTGAGTTACAGCGACTCCCTCTATATCCCTATATTCATAACTTACATTTCGTAAATTGTCAGCACAGGCAGAAAGAAAATTAAATGAAACTAATATTATGATGGACTTAACCATATACTCACTCATCAAACGAACCTGCTAATAAAATGTGGCTGCTTCAGATAATTTTGGGCCGATTCGATTTACCTGCAATTTTGGTTTACCCAACACATGCCTTAGTTACGCCGATACAAAACATTTGTTAAGCGATTACACGCTTTACACCTCAATAAAATTTTACTTTTTTCTAGAACGAAAGAACGATAAAAAAACATGAACGAGCAGGCATCGCTGGACAAAGACGAACTGCGCAGCAAACTGCAGGTTTCCTACCAACCGTGCAAACACGTCGTCGCTACGGCAGGAAAGAACAAGCGCCAGGCGCACGCCGACATCGAATTGCGCCTTGAAGAAAACCGTGTGAGAAAGAAAAAGCTGCGGCACGAAATACAACAGTTTGTGGGCAAAGGTGGCGCTGGTGTGCAGCAACTGAGACG
>CAJQOL010000087.1 GCA_905479925.1 uncultured Kangiellaceae bacterium
GCTGAAAAAACCGCTGCAATGGTAATGGCGGCATTGGAGTTTCAACCCGATGCCTATTTAACAAAACCCTTTAACAGTCAACTTTTAAAGTCTCGACTTGATAAATCAATTACTAAAAAACGAATTCTTTCACCGATTCAAAGGGCAATTAAGAAAAAACACTATGAGAAAGCAACCCAGCTTTGCGATTCGCTATCGGAAGAACACCCAAAGTTCAAAACGGACTGTCAGAAACTAAAGCTGAATTGTTTAAGAGAATCAAAACAATTTAATCAGGCCTTTGAGCTAATTGAAGAAATACTCAACCGAAGAGCTACACCATGGGCGCTAGCTGGTTTAGGAAAAATATACTTCGAAAGCGGAGAACTAGAAAAAGCAAAGAATACTTTTCTTCAAATGACCAGAGAGTTCCCAATGGCGCTAGACGGTTTTGATATGCTTGCAAAAGTACTACACATGTTAGACCAGCCAATTGAAGCGCAGAAAACGCTCCAAAAAGCGATTGAAAAATCACCTAAGCTAGTAAAACGTCAGAAATTTTTAGGTCAGCTGGCCGAAGAGAATGATGACATTGAAGCAATGACCAAGGCCTACCGACAAGCGGTAAAATATGGCAAGAACTCGGCTTTTTTAGAGGCTGATGAGTATGTAAAATTGACTAAGTCGTTGGGCAAAACAATTTTAAATAATAGCAAGGAAGACCGAGCCAAACTAATTGTTGAAGCTGAACTTCTTTTTGAGCAGCTAGAAAAGAACTTTAAGGATGAGACCTCTATTCAGTTTAGAGGAGAAGTAGCACACGCCGATTTCTCGGATATCATTAAGGATAAAAACAATAAAGAAAGGCATTTGGTGAATGCGCAAAAAATTTATGAGCGAATAGAAGAACACCTAGGCCCCGATGAGAGTATTGAAATAGCTGAAACACTAAAAAGCCTTGGACTAAACGAACTATCGGAAAGCGTAATTGAAGAAGCCGTTGAGCAGTACTTTGACAACCCGGACTTAGTTCGCAGAGCAACGGCTATCACTAATAATAAACACCTAATTTTGAATGCGAAAAAAGCGAACCGGCTAAATACTGAAGCCGTTCAATTATTTAAACAAAACAATTTTGCGGGCTCGATTAATTACTTTGAGCGCGCGGCTGAGATAGCCCCTAATAACGTAAACATCTGCTTAAACCACGCTCAAGCGTTACTAAAACAATACCAATCCGGAGAAAGAGACCCGGAACACTTATATCGTTCCGAAGCAATTCTAAATGAAATCACTCGGCTGCCAGTAACCGATCCTCGATATACTCGTTTCTCCGAACTTAACCGCCTTAATCAATTAATTTTACAAAAGCTTGAGTAGTCTATCACCGATTAGTTCGAGCCTAGAGTCGCGCGCAAAAAAACAAGCAAAATCAATCAGATGGGCTATACTGCTTATAAATAGTGCTATAAATAGCAGTGATATCGAGAATAAGACTTCTTAATGAATTCATTTTTTACCATTGTAGTGATAATAATTGTGCTGGTTGCCAGTGTAGGCGCCCTTACTTTTATCCAAAAACGCGAGCAGGCTAAGGCGCTTTTGCTTCAGCAAATTGCAAAGTATCGTTTTCGAGCTAATGAGACAAACTCAATACTTGATAATTTTGCCAATATTCCAATCGGCGAAGAAGCGCGAAAAGTGCTTTTACAGTACATAAAACTTAATTTGGCCGCAGCTAAAAGATTAGCCCCTGCGGATCAAGCCATCAGCAACCATCTTAATCACGTTGAACAGCAGCTCAAATCGACAGCTTCGCCGGTAGACAAGCAAAAACTGAACATCCCTCGCGATGGAAAACAGCTAAACCTGCTTATTCAGCATTTGTCTCGGTTGGGCAAGTATTTGCTCAAATTCAGAACAGTGCGCTCAATGAACAGTAACTTGATTCCTGTCGCTACGAACAAAATAATGCTGCTTATTTCGGAAGCCAAAATATGTGCATATATTCAACAAGGTCAACGCTCATTAGCTGAACATAACTATGTTAGCGCCCAAAGGCACTTCCAGATAGGTCAGCAAATGCTGGATAAATTTCCAAAGAAAAACAGCCGTCTAACCGCGCTAGAATCGGAGCTGAAAGAACTGGTGAATTTAACACCCAGTGAAGCGGCTCACAAAAACCTTAGCTTAGACATGGAAGACCAAGCAGAACCTGCGCAAGAAGAGCAAGATGGTGATAGTATTTTTGGGCCAAAGAAAAAGTGGTAAGCGATTACTCTATTCAGCCATAGCCTTGGTTATGTCGGTAAAATAATGCTCGTTATCAGGCGATATCTCAGCCAGACTTTTGTGCGCTCTTAACACACTATTCAGAACCTCTTGTTCACTTTGCGGCAATTGCGGTAATTCCTTATAGCTAGAACCCTCTTGGCTAGCTCGATTAACAATATTAAACACTTGATCAAAACAAACTCTCTTTAGTATATGAGCCAGCTCACCAGGTTTCATAAATATGACAATTTTTCGCTCGGATACCTTTTTGTATTCAATCGATATCTTTGCCAAAAGCCCCAATGCAGTGCTGTCCAGCATTTCGGTCTGCTCTAGATCGATTATGATTTCAGAAAAGTCGATATTCGAGAAAAGCTGATCAATATGAGATTCGAGCCCCGCACACTGAGAATACCGTATTACCCCAATGAACTTAATATATTCCACCGAGTCTTTTCTGGCCGACAATATAGTTCCTTCCATCATTCATCATCCTTTTCAACAATAAATACCGTAATATCATCCGGCGGATTTTTATCTTGAAACTGCTTAACAGGCTTCATCAGTACTGGTACATTAATAGGGTTATTACGCGCAAAATCTAACAAAAACTGCTCACTAGCGGGTTGCCCGTCTGACGGAATCAGCTCTAACCACCCATCTGATACCATTAGTAATTTAAAGCCATTTTCAATCGCGACATTTTTAGTGCTAAAAGTCGCCCATTCAAATAAGCCCAGCGGAAAACCATCCTCTCGGAGCAAGTTTACCGAGTTTTCAGTCACTAAAATTGGTGCTGGATATTGCCCAGCAACACTGTAACTTAAATTATTGGTTTCTACGTCAATCACCGCATAGAAAAGCGTTATGTGTTTGCCGAGGTTTGCACTAATAAACTCATCATTTAAATAGCTCATAAGCTCGTTTGGCTGAATGATTTTTTCATTCTCTCCAGCTCTAAACTGCCTAAGCGGTTGATTTACTAAACTTTTTAGCATCATTGTTACAAACGCCGCCGCCGAGCCATGCCCTGAAACATCAGCAAAGTAAAATCCAATGTACCTTGGCGATATTTCAAAATAATCAATGAAATCTCCGCTAAGATTGAGCGAGGGAACGATTATATGTTGAAAGTTAAAACCGTTAATAGTGCCTTCGGTTGGCGGTAGAAGTTGCAATTGAGCCTGTCGGCCAGCCTCTTGGTCTTTTTGCAGTAACTCTAGGTTTCTCTCTAGCTCCCTGTTAGCGACTTCAAGCTCGTCTTTGTAGGCTTGGTTCTCTTCTTCCAAATGGGTTCGATGCAACGCATTTTCAACCGCGTTTTCGAGGACAGCCATATCACTGATTGGCTTGACTAAATAATCGAGCGCTCCTAAGCGCAAGGCTTCAACAACATCATTGATTTGACCGGCTCCAGAGACAATAATAATAGGAACCTCGGGGTCTATTTCAGCGAGTTTAGCGAGCACAGCCATACCATCCATTTCCGGCATACGGAGGTCACATAACACAAGATCCGGCTGAAATTCACAGAACAGTTCAACCCCCTGCTTGCCGTTCTCAGCTTGAATGACGTTGAAACCGCTATCTTCGAGATAAATAGCCATACTCTCTCGGACTAGAGTTTCATCATCAATAACTAAAATTGTTTTTAATCGGGTAATACCACCGTGGTTGTAAACCGCGTTATCCATTATTGTTTTATTCCAACGCTATACTGACTTTATAGGCTTAGGATACTACTGATTAATTTATAGGCAACTGTTTTGTGCGTTTTTTAATTGACCAGCCATGATTTATTTCCTAGTATTGAGAGTAGCTAATAGGTTCAATGATCAAGAGTCGATTTTTTTATTCTAATCTAAGGGGGAACTCATGCCGTCAATGGGTACTGATTACGACGAAAAACGAAATTTTATTCGAATGTTTGTCAATGCAGAAGTTAAAATTTCTGTTGCTGCGACTGGTGAAACCTTTGTAGGCGAAGGTAAGAACTTAAGTGGTGACGGAGCATTATTTGTTACTGATAAAGAGTTCGAAATTAACCAGAAATTAAACTTAGAAATAAGTTCGGAGAAAAGTAACCTTGCCTCTTTGAACGCTGAATTTGAAGTGAAGCGTGTTGAGAGCTTAGGTGACGGTAAATTCGAAATAGCAGGCACTATGCTCGATGTAAAATAGTCTAGCCATAGGCATAAAAAAACCGCTTTTTAGCGGTTTTTTTATGTTTTTTCAGAATTCACAGTCTTCTTCATCTTCCTCTTCACACTCGAGGTCTTCTTCAAACGGTATGTCACCGTCATAAATTTTATATTTCCTGTTTTGTAAGTAAACATCCCTTACAAATACATACTCATCGGCAGCACCTTCTAGCTGATCTTCAAATGCCATCAATCCAGACCGTTGATCTAATAATTCAATAAACGTTATTTGATTACGAGTAGGAATATGCTCAATTTGGTTTAACAAGTCTGTTTGCGAGTCGACTAAACGCCCAAATGTGTCTCTAACAGTTGACGGACCTAAAACTGGTAGCATAACGTAGGGACCGTCAGACACGCCCCACACTGCCAAAGTTTGACCGAAATCTTCGTCATGCTTCTCCAACCCCATCTTCGACGCTGGATCCCACAAACCTGCGATGCCAATAGTTGAATTAACAACAAACCTGGTTAAATCAGAAATTGAGTCTCCTGGTTTCCCCTGAAGCATATTATTCAAAAAATTAGGTACGTCTTCTAAATTGCTAAATACATTGGATATCCCCTTCTCCAAAACATCAGGGGTAACCGCTTTGTAGCCCTTGGCGATAGGTTTAGCCACAGCAGCATCTACGGATTTATTTATGTCATATATTTTTCTGTTCCAACCTTCCCAAGGATCCGCGGGATTATTGCCAGTCGTTGCACACCCCGTTAACAACATTGTTATAATTAAGAGACTTCCTTTTGCTAATCCAACAATACTCTGTTCCATTTCAATACCCTTGTTAATGGTGCTTTTAGACCAATGAATGACCATCTTTCAAATATATTATCTGTTTTAGTTACGCAAAAAAAATCAGGCATCAATCTAATGAAGCCTGATCGTTTAAATTGATATTAAATCAATCTAATGGGCGAGTTATTTTCCGCCACATTTACCTTCGCCACACTTACCTTCTTTTTTAGCTTTTTTCTTGTCGCCGCATTTACCTTCGCCGCACTTACCTTCTTTCTTAGCTTTTTTATTGTCGCCGCACTTACCTTCGCCGCATTTGCCTTCTTTCTTAGCTTTTTTCTTGTCGCCGCATTTACCTTCGCCGCATTTACCTTCTTTTTTAGCTTTTTTCTCGTCGCCACATTTGCCTTCGCCACACTTCTTTTTATCGTCGCCAACAAATGTTTGAACTTGATCAACATCAGCAAAAGGGTTTGCGTCTGCAGTAGCTGACTGTGTAAAAACGATTGAAAGCATTAAAGAACCAATCAATGCAGCTATTTTAGTCATTTTTTTCATGAGTATATCTCTCCGTATTTTTATCTTAAGTTTCAGTTATTAACCCAAATTCTGTCAGGTTACTTTATGGACGGCTGTATCTTATTATTGTTACAGCTGTCACCTAAATAACAGACATGTTGTACACCACAAGGTGAACACCAACAGAAAACAAAGATGAAAAAATGACAAACTGGAATAAATCAACGACTTATCCCCATTTTATACTCATCTTTAGCATGCCAACTTCGCTGGTATGCCTCGAGTCCAAAGATGCACCACCGACTGTACTATTGCAACAAAAAAGTTGTTTCAAAGCTTAAAATTGTGACAAATCTAGCTAAAAACGAAAAAATTCCATGGTCAAAAATGCTAATTGCAATTTATCGCTAATTGTTCTCGTTTTGAGATTTAGCCAACTCAGCTTTCGCAAACGCTATTTGTTTAGCGATAACATCGCTATTTTTACCAGCCCGTTCAAGCATAGTTACGAGAACTTCCCAAACTTGGATCGCTTGTGAATATTTTTGCTGACGTAAATAAATAAAACCGATTGTTAGTAATGCACTTTGATGATCCGCTTGAAAAGATAACGCTTGTTCCAGCATTAATTCTGACCGAGAGATATCTTCCTCGCTCGCTCGCGCCATCAAAATCTGAGCGTTTGCAACCAACCAGTCCGGTCGCATTTCAATTCGTAGCGCTCTCTCCATGGCTGAATCTGCTAAATCAATCATTCCAAGTTGGACATAACTTTCAGCCAGTATTAACCACAATGAACCGTTTTTTGGATCTTTATCGATAGCCGTCCGTAAAGACAAGACTAATTCCTGAATACCCTGTTTTTGTTTACTTGAGCTGCCATTTACTAGTTTGCTAAATTCCTGCCCAGCGTTATTCCACGCTAGTTGTTTATCCATCCCCCCTAAAATCGAATAACCAATCGGGGTTAACAATAGAAAAAGTGTCGGCCACAAAAAGCTTTTTAAGGAAAAATGACCTAGTCGACCATCACCTTCATTGGCCTCTTCTAACTCAATCATTGCTAACTCACTTTTCACACTAAAAAACATGTAAAACAGAGATGCGCCAAGACAAATGGCAACGGCTAACCAAAAACTACTCATCGTCTAAATCCCTATTGCTCAAATACCACCGAAAAAAACCACCGCCTATCAAAATCAGAAAGATAAAAGGCCCGGCCCAAAGCAACGCGTTACTTTGGTTCACTTCTGGATTAAACAAAATAAATTCGCCATACCGTTGCTTCATAAAGTCTAATATTTGTTGATCGGTTTCACCGGCATTTAGCTTCTCGTAAACGATAGCCTTTAGATCCAGTGAAAGCTCGGAATTTGAGTCAGCTAAATTCTGATTTTGACACTTTGGACAGCGCAGCTCATAGGTCAACTTAATGAATCGTTTCTCAAGTTCTGGATCATCGAACTCATACACATCGATAACGGCGTTAGCTGTTGAAGCCGATAACAAGCACGCAAAAAAAACAGCATAAGGCATAAAATTTAGAAAACTAAAAGCGTTTTTTTTCATTAGTTTTGCTCCTGCTTGATTCGCTCAATCATCGGCACAAATATCGATTCAAAAACATCAGTATCAACGACACCAACATGCCGATAGCGCACCTTTCCTAAGGGATCGATGAGAAAAGTTTCGGGTGCGCCATAAACACCAAACTCAATACCTAACCGCCCTTTCTCATCAAACAAATTCCATTGAAAAAAATTGCCGCGGTCAGCCAAAAACTTAAGCGCTTTTTTCCTATCATCACGATAGTTTATAGCCGCTACAACAACGTCTTTGTTTTTGGCATGCAGCTCCCAATAAGGATGTTCAACGTAGCAGGAAGGACACCACGTTGCCCAAACATTAAGAACCGTTATTTTTCCGAGAAACACATCTTGCGTGTATGTTACCGATGGGTCGTGCAAGTCTTTAACACTAAACGCTGGCGCAGAACGATTAATAAGCTGCGAGGGCAACTCTGTTTTATCCTGCCCAATAAGGAAATAAAAGGTCACAACAAAAACTAAAAACAACAGAACTGCTATGATTCCTTTAGCGGAAATAGTTCGATTATTCGGTGTTTTATTTTCAGATTCACTCATCGTACTATAGCATCCACGGTATTCTTATCTGAGTTAGCTACCGGGTTGACTTTCGGCGATTTCAAATTCCTATAACGTTTATCGAGCATAGCAAGGATGCCCCCCAAAGCCATAAGAATAGCGCCCAACCAAATTAATCTTATGAATGGTTTCACATATATTCTAACGGACCAAACTTGGCCAGTTTCGTCGAGAGCCTCACCAAGAGCGACATACAAATCTCTAGCAATAGAATCATCGATATCAGCTTCAGTCATAATCTGACGTCCGGCTAAATAAAAACGTTTCTCGGGATATAACGTTTGTATTTGCTGATTATCTTTATAAACATCAAACGTTACTCTGGTAGCCTGATAATTATCTTTATTAATCAGCTCAACATTGCTCATAGTGAAACGGTATTCATTTATTTCGCTAGACTCACCGTTTTCCATGCGCAGGTCTTTTTCAACGCTATAAAATGAAGTTAGAACGATACCCGCAAGACTAACCACAACCCCAATATGCGCTAGAGTCATGCCCAAATAGGTATAACTAATCTGAGCTAGTTTTTCTCGTAAAGTTTTCTTGTGTCTGCTCAATTGCGTTAAATAATAAAGTCCGGAAAAACTAACCCAAAAACTTAATGTTAAACCAACAAAAACCCAAGCAAAAAACTCCCCCATTAACCAATTAACAATAAGACTCAAACTAACCGAAACTATAGCAATGATGGTCAACGGCTTTTTTAGTTTATCTAAGTTGTGCTTCTTCCAATTCAGCATTGGTCCAATACCTAGAAGTACAAATAATGCCACCATCGGCCCAGGGAATAAGCTGTTAAACCAAGGTGCTCCCACAGATAGTTTTTTTCCAAAAGCTTCGGCAATAAGAGGATACAAAGTTCCAAAAAGTACGATAAAAGTAGCGGTAACGAATAGAATGTTATTCATGAGCAAAAACATGTCTTTAGAAACAACGGAGAAATCTACTTTAGTCTTAACCTTTGACGATCGAAACAAAAATAACAATAGCGCGGATCCTACAACGATAGCCAAGAACATGAGTATAAAACGACCACGTTCAGGATCATTTGTAAAGGAGTGTACCGAAGTTAAAACGCCGGATCGTATTAGAAACGTTCCCAATAAACTTAATGAGAATGTTGATAGTGACAGAGCAAGCGCCCAACGCTTAAAGGAGTTTCTTTTGTCAGTAACCGCCAAGGAATGCATGAGCGCAGTTCCACTAAGCCAAGGTAAAAATGACGCATTTTCAGAGGGGTCCCAAAACCACCATCCACCCCAACCAAGTTCGTAATAAGCCCACCAACTTCCAAGCATAATGCCGATAGTTAAACTGGACCAAGCCGCAATTGTCCAAGGCCGAGTCCAACGAGCCCATGTAGCATTCCATTCGCCTTCGATTAAAGCGGTTATGGCGAACGCAAAAGAAACAGCGAAACCAACATACCCCATATAAAGCAATGGTGGATGGATAATTAAGCCAAAATCTTGTAGAAGCGGATTTAGGTCAGTGCCGTCCACTGGATAAAATGGCAGTGTTCGCTCAAATGGATTTGAAGTGAATAAAAGAAATGAAGAAAAGCCGACGGCTATCAAGCCAAGCACAGAAAGCACTCGAGCATAACTATAACGAGGCAAATTATTACCTAAAAGTGCAACCGCTATCATCCAACCAGAAAAAATGAAAACCCATAGTAGGAACGAGCCTTCGTGAGCCCCCCAAACCGCCGATACCTTAAATTGAGTAGGCAACAAAGAATTGGAGTGTTGCGCCACGTAGGTAATAGTGAAATCGTCAATCAAAAACGCATAAACCAAGCATAAAAAGCTTGCTAACATGGCTACAAAAAACAATAAAGCTAACGGTTTTGCGGTCGCTACAAGCGTATCATTCTTTATGGTTGCTCCCAGCATTGGGAAAACACCCAGAGCAACGGAAAGAATAAAGGCGAGTACTAGCAAATAATTTCCAAATTCAGCGTGCATCGTCAATTAGCCCCTTAACCCTTGTCACTTTTTTCGACAGGATGGCCCGCCCGTTCTAGCGCATCAAGAACTTCTGGCGCTTTATATTCTTCATCGTGTTTTGCCAAAATACTACTCGCAACAAAAATACCCTGTTCATTCATTTTACCCATAGCAACAACGCCCTGCCCCTCACGAAACAAGTCCGGCATTATTTTGTCGTAAGTAACGTTAACGTCTGCAAAGTTATCGGTAATAATAAAATCAGTCTGAAGACTTGTTTGGCTGCGCACCACACTGCCTACTTTAACCAAGCCACCTATTCGAAAAATACGGTCTTTAGGCGCAGAACCAGCATTTATTTCTGTTGGTGTAATAAACAGGTTCATCTGCTGATCACTTGCGTAAAGAACAAGACCCACAATAGCACCGACACCAACAATACCGGCCAGAATAGTGGTTAAACGCTTTTTTCGTTGTGGTTTCATGGCCATTTTCTAGAGATCCTTTTTACTTTGTTCATGATTCTTAATTTGATTTCCCATACGCTGATGAAAACGCCTTAATTCTTGTCTGGTCTTTTCCGTCAGCCGATAGGAGTGAACAAAATATACGATCAAACAGGCAAATACGATCGCGTAAGACAACCACACATAAAAACCGTGCCCGCCCATTTCAATAAAATCGCTAAAACTATTAAAATACATCATTTATTCCAATTTTAGATTTGTTACTACCTAGTCAAACCTTTGTTTGCTACTAAAAATAATTGCCTGAAACAGCGACTAAAACGCCGTTAATCACTAACCAGTTTTTGTACCCAACCCGATAGTTTTTCACGCTCTAGTATTTCCGCTTTAATCCTTTGTAAAAGGGCTACAAAAAAGTACAACTGAAACGCTAGAATCATGGTGAGTAACGCCTTTAGCATATCTGCATCGATAGAAGGCTTTTCAAACTTACTGAGCGTTGCCCCCTGGTGTAACGTATTCCACCATTCTACCGAAAAATGGATGATAGGGATGTTAACTATGCCGACAATCGCCAAAATTGCAGCGGCCCTGTCGGCTGTTTTCTTATCATCAAAAGCACTATGCAAAGCCATGTAACCCAAATAAAGAAACAGAAGAATTAGCTCAGAAGTCATTCGAGCATCCCATTCCCAATAAGTGCCCCAGGTCGGTTTACCCCAAATTCCACCGGTGAGTAGCGCTAGTAACGTAAAAATGGCCCCCACTGGTGCACAGCTAACCGATACCATATGTGCCATTTTCATACGCCAAATAATACCTATCGCACCGCTGACGGCCATGACAACATAAGCAAACATCGATAAATAAGCGGCTGGAACGTGCACGTACATAATACGAACGGTATTTCCCTGCTGATAGTCAGCGGGAGAGAAAAGTAATCCTAAATACAACCCAACTAGGAATAAAACTAAAGTCAACGGTCTCAACCAAGCTAACAGCCTGTTTGCCGTTTGATAAAACCATCTTGGCGATGCTAATTGAAAAAACCATGTCCACATAAACAATAATCAACCTAAGTTAAGATCCAACGAACTATTCGATAGATACCTTTATTGCTGCAGCCCCGGCAAACGGAGCCAGTAAAAGCGAAAAAATTAATAAAGCCAGCAAAATTGCAAGCTGACCACTAAAGTTTAGTCCGGTCGATGCGGCCTGTACCGCAGATGCTCCAAAAATAAGCACCGGAATAAAGAGTGGTAAAACCAATAACGTCAACAAAACGCCGCCGTTACGCAACCCCAAAGTCAAACACATACCGATTGAACCAATTAAACACAGGCTTGGTATGCCAATTAATAAGCTGAGCATTGTTACCAAGTTAGCGGTTGGGTTCATATTAAACAATACCCCTAACACCGGGGCAATCAATATCAAAGGCAATCCGGTAACTATCCAGTTAGCAATGCTCTTTGAGAGAACAATATTTGTCCCTGAGACACCTGATATCAATAACTGCTCAAGACCTCCTTCGTCATAATCTTGCTGATAAAAACCGTTAAATGACATTAAAATGCTCAATAAAGCAGCTACCCATATGACACCCGGTGCAATAAAAGCGAGTTGCACTGGATCGGGCGTGACCGCCAATGGAAACAAACTCGTTACAATAACAAAAAATGCAAGTGGATAGATAAATTCAGAACGGCTTTTTATTACAACCGCGAGCTCTCGCCGAATCAGTAACCCGATAGGCTGGCTCATTGCGCTGCATCCTGAGACGCTATTAACGCAGAAAAGTCCGGTTTAACCAAGGAGAGCTGCTGTAACCCATTGATTCCTTTTAGTTTTTGATGAGATGTTAAGATAATCATGCCGCCAGAATCAAGATGGGCATTACAACTATCTTCTAGCCATTTTTGGCCCTGAGCATCCAGGGCAACCATAGGCTCATCCAAAACCCACAGTTTAACGGGTTCTGAAAAAAGTCGACAAAGCGATACACGTCGTTTCTGACCGGCCGATAAATTGGCAACCAGCTCATCATGATATCCCTCAATATTTAATTGATTAAGGGTTTCATGAATTATTTGATCGTTTTTGTTAAAACGAAGCCGTTGAAAGAAGTTTAGATTTTGAAGAACCGTTAGCTTAGGTTTCAACCCCAAAGAATGGCCTAAATAAAGCAGTTGTGAATAGAATGTCGAAGAAGTGCCTGTGATAGCCTCGCCGTTCCATGAAATATCGCCTTGGTGGCGACTACTCGTTCCACATAAACAACGTAATAAGGAGGTTTTACCGGAACCGTTAGCACCACTAATCTGGATTGACTCGCCAGAGTTCAAAGAAAAGGAAACTTCATCAAACAATGGAATTTCAGCCCGAAAAACCGCTAAATTTTCGACTTTAAACTGATTGTGTTGTGCGTTAGACAAGTTGGCTCTCTACAAAGCTAAGGCAATGAAATTAATCTGCGGCTATACTATATGAAAGAGATTCCATTTACCATGAATGCTGGACAATATTGTGCAGATTACCCCAAACGATGCAGCAACTGGCAAGTTCGTATCGTCACAGCTTGATCCTAAGACTCTCCAGCTAATTCAAAAATTAGCGGGCCGCCCGCTATTGCTAGAAAAACTATTGATTAATGAAAGCCAAGGAATACTGCTTAAAACGGCGTTTAAAGGTGAAAAATTAACGCTACAGCTGCCATTAAGTGCCAGTCGCATGTTAAATAATATTGATGCCAATATCCGGCCCAGTCAACAGCCAATTGTTCAGTTAATTATTAATGATAAACAACAACTCGCAATAGTGATTACGGTACCAGCGCCTAAACTTAGTAACCAAGCGCTCACATCAAACACAACACCTACGGCAGTTTTACCAAATACCAGCTCCAGCTCAAACCCGCTCTTAAACCAACAGCAAAATCCTGGAGCAACAAACAACAATAGCGGACAATCACAAAACCTTAATGCTCAGCCAGCTAACACTCAAACCACCACAACTAATTCTCGTTCTGGCCGAGTTATCATTGATACCGGTCAAAAACAGACTGCAATTTCAGCACCGAGTAGTTCCACGACAGAAAAAAAGACCCCATTAAATCAAGATACGCTATCAAACCAAAAAAGAGGCTCAGAACTAAGTAATTCGAAGGTTGTATCGCTATTATTTAAGCAGGCCAGTAGCAACGCCAACCAAATACTCATTTTAAAGCAACCTATAGGATTAGAAGGCTCATCGGCCAATATAAAGGGGGGCGAACTTACCTCGCCATCCCAGCAAAATACTGCTCAAACCTTTGCTGCTGCAGCTAACAAGCAAGGTAGCTCGGTTCCCCAAGCACAGCTTTCTCAACCTTCAGTTTCTAAGGTTCCAGCTGCTCAAACGCAAGTTTCCGAAGCTCAGACTAAACAGCCCCAGACTAGCCCGATCCAAACTAGCCCGATCCTGACGACTGAAGCTAGGATTGATAAAGTCGTCAGACAGCTATTAAAACAAAACTTTGCACAACAATTGCCGCTGTCAAAATTTGTTGAGCAGTTAAACCAATCCCTAATTACGATCAGGGCACAAAACTCTTCGAGCCCGGCGGACAGTAAATTGGTAGAGCAGTTGACCAACATACTCGCCTCTCTTAATCGGCCAGCAAAACCTACTGCAAACGCCATTAAACAACGGATATTGTCAAGTGGTCATTTGTTAGAAAGCCAATTGAATAAAACCGTCTTAACACCGAAAACAACAATCAGTTCCACAGCGAACAATCGAATGAGTGAATCTAATGACCAAGCATTACCCGTTAAACCGGGAGCCAATAGAGCACCAAGCACAGACCAGTTAAATGCAGGTAAACAACCTGTAAACGACCTAAAATTACAACTTTTGCGGGTCAAAACGCAAATAGAATCCATTATTCGTAATCTCGTTAATAGCTCTACGACTGGCTCTACGACTGGCTCTACACAAAGTCAAACGTCTAATCAAACGTCCAGCCAAACGCCTAATCAAACAACGGCTTCCACTGGTCAGCCAAACAATACTAGCAACCCGCTCAGCAATACCTTTATTCAGCCTAACGCTGCTTCCGCTAGTGGCCCGCTATCCGCTGACCCTGTTTTAGCCGCTGGTAATAAAGCTACTCAACAACCGAATACGAATTCACAACAAAATAACCCACTGTATAACGTTACCCAACTCACCCTAAAACAAGCTAATGAATTACTCGGCCAGGTCAAAGCTTTTGTTGCTCAAATTGAGTCTAATCAATTGTTGAGTTTAAGAAATGACCAACCGAATTTGGTGCAGTTTTTGGTCGATCTGCCGTTTGCACACCACTCAAAAATAGATTCATTTGAACTACTCTTTGAATCCAGTCAAAGTGAGGAAACTTCAAAAAATAGAAAACACTGGAAAGTGGTTGTTCGTTTTGATCTGCCGCCGTTAGGACCGATGTTTGCTCAAGTTGAGCTTAAAGATGAAAGGCTATCAACAAACATTTTTGCTGAGTCAGAACAAACTTCAAAGTTACTTAATGAACACTTGCATGTATTAAAAAAATCGCTATTTTCCGCAGGTGTGGATGTCGATGAAATAACGGGAAACCAAGGACATGTTCCTACGCGTTTAAAGGATAATAACGAGTTAGGTATTGATACTCACGCATGAGCAAACCACCGGAAAAAACTAAAGCAAATGTTAGCAAAGCGGTAGCTCTCAAATATGACGGTGAAAACGCTCCCAAAGTAGTAGCTAAAGGGGATAACAGCGTAGCGGAAGAAATTGTATCCATCGCAGAACAAAACGATGTTCATGTCCATTATGATCCGCTGCTATTAAACGTTTTATCGAAACTTGAACTAGGTGATGAAATACCAGAAACCTTATACCTAGCAGTCGCCAAAATAATAGCTTTTGCATATTATTTACAGGGAAAACACCCAGACTCTAATGAACCTATAGCAAGTAGCGTGGAAAACCTAGTTGATATGAAAGCTGAGCAATCATCTAAGGAAAGTAATATCAATGATATACTTTTGCTGGAACAGATTTTTAAGTCAAAGCTAGATAAAGATTCGCAATGAGATAACGCACTTAACTGCTATCAAACATTCGACTATTAACAACCGCTCGACAAATCACTGAATAACAAAATCTAAAGTTTATCTAGCGAACCTCTTATATCATCGATTAGGTCTTCAACATCTTCAATACCGACTGACAACCTGACTAAGTTATCCGATATACCAATACGATTTCGCATATCTTTTGGTATAGAAGCATGAGTCATACAAGCCGGATGATTTGAAAGGCTCTCTACTCCGCCCAAACTTTCAGCCAAAGTAAATAGCTTAAGCTCCTGTGTAAATAGGCTCGCTTTTTTAAAGCCACCTTTAATGGTTAGCGATATCACTCCCCCGAACCCTGTCATTTGAGAAGCCGCCAATTCAGCCTGCGGGTGTGAGGCAAGACCAGGATAGAATACCTGCTCCACCATTGGGTGTGCGGTTAACCAGTTGGCTATTCGTAATCCACTTTCGTTATGAGCGCGCATTCTAAGTGCTAGGGTTTTAACACCACGTAAAGCAAGAAAGCTATCAAACGGACCCGCTATAGCGCCGATTGAGTTCTGTAATAAAGTTAGCTCATTAGCTAGGTCGTCACGTTCTCCGACAACCACCATTCCACCTACCATATCCGAATGTCCGTTTAAGTATTTGGTAGCAGAATGCATCACAATATCAATGCCATATTCTAAAGGTCGCTGATTAAACGGTGTAGCAAATGTGTTGTCGACGACAGTAATGATATTGTGCTTACGAGCCAATTGAGCAACAGCCTTAAGGTCTACCAGTTTAAGCATCGGATTAGTTGGGCTTTCTATCCAGATCATTTTGGTACTCGGTTTTATCGCTTCTTCAATAGCTTGTATATTGGAAAGGTCAATAAAATCAAATTCAATCCCTGCACTTCTTTTTCGTACTTTATCAAATAATCGAAATGACCCGCCGTACAAATCATCCATTGCAATGACGTGGTCTCCGTTATCAACCAGTTCCAAAATAGTCGCAGTTGCAGCCATTCCAGAGGCGAAAGCAAACCCTTTACTGCCACCTTCTAAAGTGGCTACGCAACGTTCATACGCAAAGCGAGTGGGATTTTGAGATCGAGAATATTCGAAACCTTTGTGCTTCCCAGGCGCTTGTTGTGCGTAGGTTGAACTCTGGTAAATTGGTGGCATAACAGCGCCGGTAGTTGGGTCTGGCTGTTGTCCGCCATGCACCGTTAAGCTTGCAAATTTTAGTTTCTTATCATTCATCTGTTTCTTATCATTCATCTATAAATGCCTTTGATCGCTTATGCTCAAAATAAAATTAATGCTGATGTCCGCCAACACCATGGGCGTGCCCGTGCGCAATTTCTTCGCCAGTTGCTTCTCTAACGTCAACAACAGTTACCGCAAATGTTAATGTCATACCAGCAAAGGGGTGGTTAAAATCGACCAGAACCATAAACTTTCCAGGCTTAACAACGGTTACCCGCTTATTCCCTTGCTCCGTGTGAACAACGCCAACCATGCCCTTCTTCCAACGTTTAGCACCTTGCAAGTGTTTCATGGGAATTTTCTGTTGCTGATTATCTAACACCTCACCGTAAGCATCGGCGGGCTGCAAAGTTACTTCAAAAGTATCACCTGCAGAATGACCTTGCATGGCATTTTCAAGCCCTTTTAATAAACCATTATGGCCGTGAAGATAAGCCATGGGTAACCCTTTGCTCGAATCTTCTAATAGATTGTTTTCAGAATCACTCATAGTGTACGAAAACTGCACAACACGATCTTTTTCGATCTTCAAAATGTCATTTCCTTTTATTTAGCTAACTTGCACAAATGCTGTATTATATACCGATGTTGTTTGAATATGCAGACCAGCAGACAATTTAAACGCTTCATCTAAAGAGACGCAAAACAAACTATGCCCTTCTTATTGCACTTATTGTCCGACGCAAATGGCCAGAAACATCCAATACCTGAACAAGGTTTAACAATTGGTCGTTCCATTAAGAACACCATATTTTTAGATGATCCCTCCGCTAGCCAACACCACGCTCGAATCGACGTAAAAGAACTTAAAGACGGTTCTCTTATCTATTTTCTTTGCGATTTAGAAAGTACAAATAAAACCTTTGCCAACCAACAACCAATTAAAGAGCACTTGTTAAGTGACCAAGATTTTATTGAAATTGGTATTAATCAATTTAGATACCTAGATGAAAATCAAGAATCCTTAGCAGCGACAAAACAATTTAAGAAAAGCTGGATTCCAGGCGTTTTAGTACTAAAAAACTAACCAATGCTAATATTATGTGAAACTGTCGGTTTGCGTAATGTTTGCTCCCCGATATTTTCATACGCAACAAGTTTGTCATAAAAAGACAATAAGTATTCTTTAGACTTGAACAAACGCTTTGCAATTATGAACTGTGGCCACCTCCAAATAACTTAAAATGAGTTCTAATTACCTGTAATTGATTGCGTTTTTGTGAACTAGGTCATAAACTGGACTGGTTTGAGCATCAATAAAATGTTAAGCGCGCTGAAGTTTAATGCATTACCGTACGTTGATGAAATCGCACGTCTACAATATAACTACGGATGGTCTCTTTGATGGTTTCTCGTTTTATGTTTCGAAAATATTCAAGCTTGTTAGTTGCTAGTACCGCTCTGTTAGTTTTTAGCCAATTCAGTAAAGCCGAGGGAGTCTATCAGCTTGATAGCGACTTAAACCAACCGCTGACTTCAACAACAAACCTATTTGTTCATGTTGCAAATGCTGGCGACATTATCCGCGTTCATCTTTGCCGACAAGATGGCGCCGCAAATCCTGTTAAAGTTGATATTCACGAAACCTTCATCAATAGCGACGGTGTCTATACCAAAGAAGTCGCTATTCTCGATACCCTTAATTCGTCAGAAGGAAATGTGGATTGCGCTGATGATATGCTAAGTCCGCTACCCAAAACACCGGCGGCCGGCGAGCTAATGGAATATGCGGTTACTGCGCCAGGAATTTACGGTATTTCGCTAGATGACTCTACATCAATTCATTATGACCGCTGGGATATATCGGTTGTTTCAGCGTCGACCCCCGACGCGTCTGTTGATGCAACCGCAACCGATGGCAATCTATTTAGCTATCGCTGGCGCATTGAAACTACAGGCAGTGGCGCAAAATCTGCGGCGACCTCAGCGGAGGTCTATACCTTAGTACCCGGCGGCTTTTCAAATACTAATTATGTTTGGCAGGTAGATTTTAATGAGTTTGCTGGTAGCGGCTATCAACTAATAGCAAATAATATCGGAGCTGCCGCGCCAAACTCTGGACAAAGTGCAACAATATCCGGCGTCAGTGTAGCTCCCCTTTATCCGATCTATTTATCTTATCCTACTGGAGCATCTCCTTTTGCTGCACCTAATCAGTCACCCGCATTGACCGATACACTAACCTTTTTAGATGAAAGTGGTAACGACAATACCTTTTCCCCCGATGGCGACGCTTCAGAGGAAACTGGTAATTTTAGTTTTACAACGGATGTTGATGCTACGTTTGCGGTAATCATCGATTTAAATCAAGATGGTTTGTATGACTCCAGTGATCGACTCTTATTTGGTGCCAGCACCGCTGGCGTTTTAAATTCGGTTAACTGGGATGGAACCGACAGCTCTGGTTCTACCGTCCCTAACGGCAACTACACAGCCAGACTAGAAGTCAGAGTTGGCGAAAACCATTTTATCGTTGCTGACGCAGAAACCAGTGGCGGCGGCACCAATGATGACGGTTCCCTATTTGAAGGTGGAACTGGGGCTGACGACGGCTTAACCATTCTTCAAGCCACCGATGACTCGACCAACGTAGGAACTTTGGTTTACTGGGATGATGCAACTAACTTAACCGGTGACTCTAATGTTCCCACCGGTGCACTTTCATCCTCAAGCGTTACCGGCGCTCACCGACATACTTGGGGAGACTTTTCTGGCGCAGGAATAGGCGACGCCAACTATGTTGATACCTTTGTGTATGGCAATAGCTCAACATCGACAGTTTCTGTTGTTGTTGCATCGGATAATACCGCTCCTACAATTAGCGATGAAAATTTTTCTGTAGATGAAAATGTCGCGCTTACAACACCTGTCGGCAGCGTGACCTCCGCGGATGTAGACGGTGATTTTTTACTTCATTCTATTACTAGTGGAAATACCGGAAATGCATTTGAGATAGACCCATCATCAGGGGAGATAATCGTCAGCGGAAATTTGAATGCCGATACGCTGGCGCAATACATTCTTAATGTGGAGGTGACTGATCAGTTCAATAGTGTTTCTGCGACCGTCACTATTGATATTAATGACTTAAATGAAGCACCGGTTATTGCCGGAAGTCCTAGTACTGAAGTTAATGAAGATGCCGCTTATCTATTTACGCCCACAGCCTCTGACGACGACGGCGATGAACTAACATTTAGTATCACCAATCAGCCAAGCTGGGCGTCTTTTGATAGTAATGATGGAACCCTTTCAGGGATACCGGACAATGACGATGTTGGCAACTATTCTAATATTCAAATTAGTGTTTCTAGCGACGGTCCCCTTAGTGCAAATTTAGCCAGTTTTGATATTGCAGTAATAAATACAAATGATGCTCCGATAGCAACTAATGACAACGTGACTATCAACGAAGATACTGCAACATTAATCAGCGTTCTTGATAATGATATTGAAATAGACGTCGGTGACTCGCTTTCTTTGACTTCGTTAGACACAGTCACTAACGGAAGCGCCGTGATTATTGGTAATCAGGTTAGTTTCACTCCCAGCTTAAATTTCAGCGGCATTGCAAGTTTTAACTACACCCTTTCCGATGGCACTACTTCGGATACCGCAACGGTGACAGTCACCGTAAGCGCGGTGAATGATGCTCCCGAGATCTCAGGAACACCAGACGCCAGTGTTATTCAGGACAACGCGTATCTGTTTGCCCCAACAGCTAACGATGTAGACGGCGATAGTTTGTCCTTTAGCATTACCAATCAGCCGAGCTGGGCTAGTTTTGATGTTAATAACGGAACATTATCGGGAATACCAACAAACGCTGATGTCGGCGACTATAGCAATATTGTTATTAGCGTCACTAGCGCCGGAAGTCTCTCGGATAGCTTAGCGGCATTTAGCATAACGGTAACAAATACCAATGATGCCCCAGTTGCAGTCGATGACGCCGTTAGTACCGATGAAGATGTTGTTGTTACCATTGACGCGTTAGCCAATGATACCGATATTGATGTCGCAGATAGCTTAACAATCACCGGTTTAACGTCAGTGGTTAACGGCTCAGCTATTATCAATGCCAATCAAATCGAGTTTACCCCCACCGAAAACTTTAATGGCAGCGGCTCCCTAACCTACACCATGAGTGATGGCACAGTGTCAGATAGCGCCAACGTTACTATTACGATTAATGCGGTTAATGATGCGCCCGTTATAACCGGAACACCAGCTACCACAGCTTTGCAAGATAATGCTTATTCCTTCACGCCGTCAGCGTCCGATGTTGATGAAGATGCGTTAACTTTTAGCATCACTAATCAACCTAGCTGGACCAGTTTTAATACCAGTAATGGCTCGCTTATTGGCACACCAACCAATGCCGATGTCGGCAGTTATAATAATATTGTTATTAGTGTTTCTAGTGCTGGTGATTTAAGTGACAGTTTAGCGGCCTTTAATATTGTTGTAGACAATACCAACGATGCTCCCGTTGCCGTTGATGATAGCGCGACCATCAATGAAGATAGCACCACTTTGATAGACGTACTTGCCAATGATACCGACGTTGATGTGGGCGATACCCTTAGCATTATATCGATTAGTGCAGTCGTTAACGGTAGTGCGAGCATTAGCAACAATCAAATTAGCTTTACACCCGACGCCGACTTTAATGGCAGTGCTACGTTAACTTATACCTTAAGTGATGGTACTTTTTCTGATACAGCCAGCTTAACGGTCACGGTTAACGCGGTTAATGACGCGCCTCAAATCAGTGGTATTGCCAGCACCAGTATTAACCAAGATAGCGCTTATTTATTTGCGCCTACCGCTACCGACGTTGATGATACTAATTTAACCTTTAGCATCATTAACCAGCCAAGCTGGACAACCTTTGACACTGCAACGGGGGCCTTGTCTGGAACACCTGACAACGATGATATTGGTACCTATTCCAATATCGCCATTGGTGTATCCGACCCGGCTGGGCTCGACGATAACCTTACCGCTTTTTCAATCACCGTTAATAACATTAATGATGCGCCGGTTGCTGTTAACGATAGCGCCAGCACCGATGAAGACAACGCAGTCACCATTAATGTATTAGCGAATGATTCTGATACCGATGTTAGTGACTCACTCTCGGTCATAGCCGTTAGTGCAGTGACGGACGGTAGTGCGGTTATTAGCAATAACCAAGTCGTTTATACCCCCAATGAAAACTTCAATGGTTCCGCTAGTTTT
>CAJQOL010000088.1 GCA_905479925.1 uncultured Kangiellaceae bacterium
TTTTCCTCGTTTACGGCTGAATATCAAGGAATAAGAACTGACTCTTGGCGAATTTTCGACTTTTTTATGATGCTACATTTTATGGATTATGGGCAAAGAGGCAATTTCAATCATGCTCTAATCATTTTCTCCGCGTTGGTTCTTGTTTTCTTTGCTATGTCTGGCATGTTATTACTCGCATCCAGTTTTACCCGGGGTGATTTGCAGTATTTCTACCAAAAACTATTTTCCAGAAAGAACGCCAAGGTCATCGTGATAAAGCCTTCGGGAGAGACAATTGCGTTCAAACTGGAGGCAAATGCGCGTTTGATGGATGCATTAGAGAATAATGGCATTGAATTAGAGTCGGCTTGCGGTGGAGGGGGCGTTTGCGGTTTGTGCTTGTTAAAAATTGAGCCCCCCGTGCAAGCAAACGATGAACTACAGGAGCATGATATTTTGACAGAAGAAGAGCTTCAGAATGGTTATCGGTTAGCCTGTCAGTTGCTTGTTAAGGGCAAGATGACAATTCATTTGCCAGATTCAGCGGTTTTTAAGACATCAGTTTAAAAGACGTCAATTTAAAAGACATCAATACAAAAGACATCAATACAAAAGATGCCAATTTATAAGAGTCAAATGGTCAGCAAACGGAGCGAAAAGCATAACTATGACTGGTCTCTAGCAGGTAAATTAATGTTTTTTTGAAACTTTTAGAGTCTTTGTGTATCTTATATACACATCCCACCTCAAGATGCCTACTTCAGAGCTTCACCAGAAAGCTTGAACGAGGCGCAGCTTTTAGGGAATGGCTAGCCCTTGGCAAAAGCCTAGCGTTTAGGCGATGAAACGTCTAAACTGAGTAGTTATCGCGAGTCTAGGTTAGTTAGATAGCGATAAACCTCCCAATTTGCTTTGGAAAAAATAAAATAGTGACTTTTACGCGCCAAACAATTTCTGTATATCTGATGCTCCTGGCTTTTCTCGGGCAGTCGGTTAGTGCGTCGGTAATAGCCTGTGAAATGTCCGAAGCATCAATGTCCGACGCATCAATATCAGAAATGAATCACACGACTAAAAGTACCGGTTCGCAGCAACATGCTCACCATGAAATGCTTGGTTTAAATGTTGAACAAAACATGCAACACGCGAATGATTCTGCAATGGCAATGAGTGACTGTTGTGATGAAAATGGCACGTGTTTTATGAGTGGATGTGTAACTGCGTCGACCAATGGTTTGTATTCAATCCAGCCACTTCTTTCGCTTCCAATGTCGAAGTTATCAACTACTAGTCAATCAACAAAGCAACAAGTGCTTTCCCTTTATCGCCCACCTATTTCAATCTAAGACGGCACCGATCCGTCTGCATTATTGGTTTATTTAAACCAATTGATTCTAATATTTTTTATTAATTACAAGTGTCTTTAGTTGTATTAGAGCCTAATGATTCTTTGTAAGAATCGTTTACACCCAAAGATTGGAATATTGATATGTCTTATACAAGTGTACCTTGCAAGGGTACAAAGCAAGCAGCTTTTTGCTTGTTTTACTGGTTAGTTTTTTTGCTCCCTACATCCACAATTATGGCGGAAGAAGTTCTAGCAGATGGTAAAGAAACGTCTGATGTTTACCAACCAAAATTAGCTTTTGAGCAAGTGATTAGTTGGGCTATAGAATACGACCCATGGATGGTTGAAAGTTTTCACCAGCAACAAGCATTAGAGTATCAGGCGGATGTCGAAAACCACTATGACAACTTACGCCTTTCACTTGACCTAAAAAACATTGCCACTGACAGTTATGATTTTTCTCAGGAAAATATGACACATTTCTCGATTGGAGCTTCACAAAAGCTTCCAAGGGGAAATAGTCTAGTGATTCGAAGAAAGCAAAAAATGCTTATGGCCAACTTATCGGAGTTTGAGCGTTCGGACCGTCAACGACTTTTACGGGTATCTGTCGGAAGTCTTTGGTTAAATTTATATAAGACTCAACAAACGGTTAAATATATTAACGAAAACCGCTCTTTATTAGAGCAGTTGGTTGATGTTGCAGAGGCAAACTACTCTAGTACTATTGGAAGAACTAGGCAGCAAGATTTGATAGCCGCTCAACTAGAGTTAACCCGTTTGGATGATAGACTTGCCAAAGTTCTACAATATCAACATCATGTAAAATCTGAACTCGCGGGCTGGATTTCTCCAGTGTTCTTACAACAATATGCGATAGATAGAACGGAGCATTTACCCAATCAACCTGCACTAGTTGATGATTGGAAGGTTTTAGCAAAACTACCGTCGCTGGTCGTAAACCTTCCCCCTCAACATCTGAACAATGATCCTCTGCTAACTGAAAAAATCACAAAGATACTCTTGTCCCATCCAGCGATTAAAGGACTGGAACAGCAGGTAAAAGTTAGCCAAGAATCTATTGAGCTTGCTAAGCAGCAGGATAATATCGAATGGACTCTAAGAGCCAATTATGGTTACCGTGATAATACATTAGACTCCCAGGGACGCTCCGACTTGTTATCGGTAGGAGTTACCTTTGATTTACCTTTTTTAAATGACTCAAGACAAAAACAATTAGAAGGCGCTGCGGTATCAACTAGCTTGGCCCATAAAACGAAAAAGTGGCAAAAGCTAAGAGAGATGTTATATCGGTTCAAAGTTTCGAGAGCTCACTTAGCCGGATTGAATGACCGAGAGCGACTTTATCTAAACAAACTTCTACCCAAACTACACGAGCAATCTGAAGCTTCATTAACAGCTTACACAAATGATGATGGTCGATTCACCGAAGTCATAAGGGCCAATATCGCAGAGCTGGATGCAAAAATCGAAGCAATTAATATTGCCGTTGAGATCAGACAAACAGTATTAGAGGTTAACTATTTTCTTGAACCCAAAGCCGCTGTAAATAAAGCGAGCGATTCTATAGTTAACCAGTCAAAAATTGAGAACTCGTCTCTTGAGGAGCTTTAAAAATGAGTGAAACTAATAATAACAGTGGCTCCAAATCAAAATTCGAATCAAATTCTGAACCGA
>CAJQOL010000089.1 GCA_905479925.1 uncultured Kangiellaceae bacterium
GATTTACCTATGTAGTCAACGCTCAGTCAGGTCAGGTTGATGTAATAGATAGTGCGTCTCCCTCCGCTCCACAACTTCAAACCAGTATTGATGTGGCTACCGATGCAGCTGCTGCACTAACAGGAATTACTACCGATGACCTTGGTTCGGTTAATAGTGTTTCAGTTTATGGCGGTGTACTTGCAGCTTCTATCGAAGCCTCTCCAAAGCAAAATAATGGTTACGTTGTCTTTTATCAAACAGACGGTACTTACCTAAATATCGTTGAAGCGGGCGCTCTACCAGATATGGTGGCCTTCACCAACGACGGTATGAAAGTTGTTGTTGCTAATGAAGGCGAACCAAACGGTGATTACTCTAATGATCCCGAAGGTTCATTGACCATTGTTGATATGAGTAATGGTGTTGCGAGTGCTTCAGCAACGCAAGTTTCATTTAGCGACTTCAACGCTGGAGGCAGCAAACAATTAACAGGACCTGTGCGTGTATCAGATAAAGCCGCTTCTGTTGCCGCAGATCTTGAACCAGAATACGTTACTATTTCTGAAGATAATTCAACAGCATTTGTTGTCCTACAAGAAAACAACTCTATGGCCGTTGTTGATTTAGCAACTTCTGACGTCACTAGCATCACTGGTTTGGGTTACAAGAGTTATAACATTCCGGGTAATGAAATTGATGCCTCTAACAGAGATAGCGGCGTTAACATTCGTAACTGGCCTGTGTTTGGAACTTATATGCCAGATGCAATTGCTAGCTATAGCTATGATGGTATCACCTACTTAATTACGGCTAATGAAGGCGACGGCCGTGAGTACCTTACAGATGAGGCTGACGCTGGCGCATGTACCACAGCTGGTGGATTTGATTTTGATGATGGCGATTGTTTTCACTTCCTCGATGAAATAAGAATCAAGGACATTGCTAATCTGGATATTGCAGGCTACGACTCTGCATCATTGCAAGAAGATGCTAATTTGGGTCGTCTTAAGGTACTAACTGACCTAGGTGTTGAATGTACTGATCCAGCGGACACCGCAGCGCTTGCTTCAACGGGTCAACCGGGAGCTACCTGTACCTATACGGAGCTTTATTCTTTCGGCGCACGTTCAATGACGATTTGGAACAGCGTTACCGGTGAGCCTGTTTTCGATACCGGAAATGACTTTGAAGTAATCACTGCTAATCGATATGGCGCAAACTTTAATGCGACTAATGATGAAAATGACGGTGACAGTCGCTCTGATGATAAAGGTCCTGAGCCTGAAGGTGTCGTTGTTGGTATTATTGATGGCAAGACATACGCGTTTGTGGGACTAGAGCGAATGGGTGGCATTATGGTTTACAACATTTCTGTACCAGAAGCCGCTGAGTTTGTTCAGTATATTAATCCTCGCGATCTAACCGTTGCAGACGCTGAAGCTGATTTGGATTTAGTTGGTGATTTAGGTCCGGAAGGACTGTTTGTAGTAGATGCTGCTGACAGCCCAACGGGAAATCCTATGTTGATTGTCGGTAACGAAGTTTCCGGAACAACCACCTTCTACAATATCAATATTACTAATACAGGCGGCTAAGCTTGTTCATATAAGTTTGTAAGGGCTGCCTTTTGGTGGCCCTTTTTTATTGGGCTATACAAAATTTTGTTTTTTACTACACCGGGCCTTTTTCCTTCCGTTCTTTCTTTACTTTCTGCTCCTTCTAACAAGGGTCATAATCAGGGTCACTAGATAACCGGATGGCCTCCTCCGTAGATAGTCTAAACGCTTCTTTTTCGCCAAATAATTTAAGCTGCTCAAACCAATATCGGTGCAAATTGGGATCATACATCATTAATTCACTCGCTTTTATAAAGTGAGTTGGCATTTTCAAACTATCACTGCTCAATTTCGATACTCGTGTTTCGTTATCCGTATCCCCTAATGCTTTATAGACCACCTTTTGCAAACCATAACCAATACTTTGGTTGAGAAGTGTTTTACTATCAAATGCCATGCGCTTGCCAGCCTCGACACAGACTTGAGCAAGGTCAGCTCTAGCTTGCGCCTGTTCCCTACAAAGTTGGTAGAGCTTATGCGTTGGTGCTATTGCTACAGCTGCACTGAAGCCGATAGAAGCGACAGCTCGCCGCTGCTCATTTTCAATGCCAATTGACTGTAGAGCTTGATCAAACACTTCAATGCTCTCCGCCCAATAACTATTAAAATCTTGAGCCGCGATCACTTGCTCTAACGCCGAAATAACTCCAGCGACATTCTCATTTCCAGCTTCAAGAACAGCGGTCTGTAGCCACATCGCTCCATTGTTAGTGTCATTATTTCTAGCTCGTTCAAAAATATCGCCTTCACATCGACGGTTGCCTTTTTCTCCATTACATTGCGAAACTAGAAAATAATTAAGTATCTTGCTGTCCGGTTGTTTATCGATAAGCTCTAGTAAAAGACCGATTCGGTTTTCGGTTGCAGTTTCACTTTTTTTGGCTGTCGCTGGCTCGGCTGCTATATCAACATAACTCAGTGCATAGGCAAATTGTGCAGAAAAAGCTGTGCTGATCTTTAAAGCGTCTCTCACGGCGTCTGGTTCGGATAAAAGGTCTTGTTCGTCCAATTTCCATCGATCACCCCACCCTGCTTTACACTCATGGATAGGACTCTCTATGCCACGCTCATCCTCCGTTGTATGTTTAAACGCCGTTCTTGAACTCTCAGACGTTGTACTTGCGTCATTTGGAGAAAGTGTTTTTGGTTGTTCGCTTTCGGGCATCTCAATGATTTTATTCTGCTCGGATTCGCCGATAAAAACATTACCCTTAAAGAGAAAATAACCTGCACCACACAATATTATAGAGAGTGTTAAAACGATTATTTTTTTCATTTCTATTCAGAATCCTTTCTAATAATTTGATAGCTCAGGTTTGGTCTACTGCGATATTTTTTAGTTAAAAAAGCAACCTAACGATATCAAAACGAACAGTGTGTCTAACTATTCCAAAAGTGAAAATGAAACAGATTTCATTTTCATTTTACTATCTAAGGCCGTCAGTTATTAACTTTTATCTTTTTATCCCAACGACCGGTAGCAATCTCTTTTTTTAGTTTGGACAATGGGTGACTAACGCTACCGGCATGGCTTAATCCAAAACAACTAGCCTATAATTGCTTAAAGGTCGAATAGCAAGCCAACATAAACCTGTCCTAGTTATTGGACAATTCACAGACTATTGTCCCATCAAAAACAGACAACTTATCTTTGCCGGCTATCTCCAGAGAGCGTTACTAAATCGCTTCTTTCGGGTAATTCACTTGGCAGTTTGATATCACTGACTAAGCCTATTTTCTTCATTGCCATTAACATCCACCAGCCTGGATCCCATTCATTACTTTCTATTCCTAGTTTTGCAGAACCAGAAAATGCATGGTGATTATTATGCCAGTTCTCACCCATCGTAATTAACGCGGTAAATGGAATGTTATAACCTTGGATTGCTGCGTTTTTAACATGGTAATGACGGTGCCCTTGATTATGTGCAAAGTAACCAATCAGCCAATGTCCGATAATGCTTACCGCTACCCTGGCACATATCCCCCAAACAACCCAAGGTAAGCCGCCTACCAGATAAAAGCCCACAGTCCACGGCAACTGCTGCCACATCCAGTATTTCTCCATCCATTGATACACGGGGTCATCAAAGTAATCCGGTTCAATATTAATTTGCGGTGTTTTGTCCAATCTTATATCGCAGTGAATCTGCCAAAATCCATCGGTAAATATCGGTTGTTGATGACCGAAGTAATCATGACAATTGTTTTGTCTTTGTGCCCAATCGCGAAGGTCATGAGTCCTTAACATACCGAAAGGACCGGCAAGCCCGACTAATACACCTAAATGGACGAGAAAATACTCTAACCATTTTGGACAGGAGTAACTTTTATGAATGAATAATCGATGCATACCTAAAGAATGGCCAAAACAGAGCGTAAATGCAGTAAAAATAAAGAACAGTAATACCGCACTAACCGATATAGTCATTGGCCCAAAAATTAGAAAAATAATAAACATAGAACTAAACCATATTGATTTCTCGAACGACCAATACACACTCCCCTGCTCAGCATCGGCGCATGATTTTTCTTGAATTCTTCGATTTTGATAGGGATAACTCATATTGATTCTCCTTTATCTACTAACTCCCCTTTCTCAGCTAACTCCCCTTTCTCCATTAACTCATCTATCAATAACTCTGCCATTTTAGTTACCCCATATTCTTGCAATGGCTGAAAATACCAAGCGGGATCTAATAATCGGTCATAAAAGACCGATAAGATTACTTTTGTCGTTCCGTCTTTTTGCTTTGTAAGCGATATTTCTGTTCCTTTAAGATTCATATAGTTTGATAGATAACTGGTATCCTTAAGGATCCTCGTCTTAATCTTATCTTCAGAGACCTTTTCTAACAAAAGCTTTAGAGTGCCTTCATGGGTATTAGTGAAGAACCATTTTTGATAGCGATAATCCACTGAATGAATATCGCCTTGGTTAAGGCTCTCTGCCTCCACATGATAAGGCATAGGAAAAATTGACAAGAACCAATGTCGTTCAACTTCTAGCGCAATTGGTTGTTGCAAGTTTTTATGAATACCGGCTGGAGAATTGTTAATTACTTTAGAAACACTAACAACGTTTTCACGAGGCAAACTTAAATCTGGGGTTATTCCTTCAGCCGATGCTAACAAAAACAAATAAGGCAATAAGTGAACTTTCATCGTATCTTTGCCGGCTCTCTTTGAGTACCAGTGCGTAAATGATTCTACACCGAATGCAAAAACAACAATCGTGAAATAGATGGGCATGAACATTAAAACGCAAATAAACCCTTCAAAGAGAATCATTGAACTGGCCAACATGACAATCAACGAATCTAAACAAAGGTTTGCGTATTTTCTTGGAATACTCTTGGTTGGTTCCCTTCGCCGAAAAAAGGCTAGCGATAACGCTACAAGATAGGGAATAGCCAAATACAATAAAGCTGAGCTATCAAGACTGAACGTAATTAATAATCTCACAGTCAAAGCAAAAACAGCTGTGATTAAAATAACCTGTAACCATCTGCGGTTTCTAAGCCACTGTGCTCGCCAATTCATCAACTTTCCTCTTTTCTTACCCGCTCAATTTGCCATTTGCACTAGAACTGGGTAATCTACATGAATGTAATTTATTAGGTAATTAACTAATTAGTTAAATATATAACAGTATGAACCAAGTATTTCAAGCTCTTTCGTCTGCAGTGCGCAGAAAAATTTTAGCTTACCTGTCTAAGACCTCATTGACGGCCGGTGAAATAGCGGACCGATTCGATATGAGTAAACCAGCACTCTCTAAACATCTTAATATTTTGGAGTCTGCGGGTTTGGTTCAGAGTGAGAAAAAAGGCCAATATGTTCATTACAGCTTGGTTAAAGATAACCTTTTTGCCTCTATGAATGACTTTCTGGTTAATTTCTGCCCAGAAGGACGACCACTTAAAATGGAGAGTGCCGCTTTAGAAAGTGACAAGAAAATTGATGGCAAGCAGTAAAATTAAAGAAACTCAGGGAAATGGGGGTTCAGAATCTGATCCATTATCTTAGACCCATTATCTTAGACCCAACACCTTATGGTGCACTTCCAGATTGAATGTGAGGAACTAGCTCTGTCCCTTGAGAATGATTTGTGATCAAGAGACAGAGCTTTTTTACATAAAGACTAGTTTCTATTGAAACCAATACGCATCTAATTGAACGCCAGAGGAAGCGGCTGCACCACGTACAATAATAAACCAAGTTCCTTCACTAGGATTGGTGATGTTGCAGCTATGACTATTGCCAGCACCAGTTTGGATACAATCGTTGTCGAAGCGGCTTGGCATTGAACCGAAATTAATCGCTAAGTCAGCGTTACCTGTACCACCAGAGATGTCCACTTCTAATGAAGTCGCACCAGCAGGCACATCCAGGGTATAACTAAGAATTTCACCCGTTGCAGGTGCTAGGTCTGTTTCGGTAAATCCTCCAGTATTACCACCACCATCACTGACTGTGACTGACTGAGTGGAACTATCAGTAGCTCCTTCATCATCGGTGACTGTTAGAGTGACACTATAAGTACCAGCAGCGGCATAATCATGAGTTGGATTTTGACTGCTAGAAGTATTTCCATCACCAAAGTCCCAATCCCAAGCAACCACACTACCATCACTGTCTGAGCTATTATCAGTAAATGTTGCCGTTAGATCGACAGCAGAGACACTAAAATCCGCTGTAGGCGCGACATTTGCGCCACCTGCTGCTGCTGTCCAGTAAGCATCTAATTGCACACCTGATGAAGCGGCTGCTCCGCGTACCACGATATGCCAAGTCCCTTCAGCAGGATCGGTGATGCTACATGTATGTGCATTGCCAGCGCCGATCTGCAAACAGTCGTTATCAGTACGAGTGGGTGCAGAATCAAAATTGATTGTTAGGTCAACATTACCCGTACCACCGAATGTTTCAACTTCAAGCAACGTTGCATTGGCTGGTACATCAATGGTGTAGTTTAAGATTTCTCCAGCAGATGGTGCTAAATCAGTTTCAGTGAAACCACCGGTTGTTGGTCCATTGGGATCAACAACAATCACACTCTGTGTATCGTTACCTGTTGCTCCTTCGTTATCGGTAACAGTGAGTGTTACGTCAAATGTTCCACCAGCAGAGAAAGTATGTGAAGGTGTTGCACCTGTAGCACTATTACCATCACCGAAATCCCAAGAATAAGAATCTATAGTTCCATCACTGTCAGAACTAGCTGAAGCATCAAAGTCACATGAAAAATCAGTACAAGAGAAAGTGTAGGAAGCATTAGGCGGCTGGTTTCCAGTACCGGCACCTACAACATCCCATAAGGCGGTGTTAAAAAAACTGGTTCCACTATTGTTGCCACCAGTAGAAAAACAACCTCCGTGAGAATGAATACCTACCGCCATCCCAGTCGCGTCATCAATGATAGGGCTACCAGAGTTTCCTCCTTGGGTGTCGGCTGTATAATTCATGGTGGTTCCAGAAGAGCCCGCATTAGCACCAGCGTGTGTTTGATTTGTTTGGTTATCGGTACCATCGTCTACACCAAAACCAGTGATTCTTATGTCAGCTGGATCTAAGTCTTGCTTGATGGAATAAGAGCCTTGAACGTCAACCGGCTGTACGCCTGTTTGTGCATTATTAAATACCGTAAAAGTTCCCCAGTCATTACCAACACCGCCATTAACAAAATTAAAACTTGATTGGTCAATAGAGTATTGATCTTCAGGCCCTGGGAATTGAACGGTTCCATCGGATAGAGATGGTGGTGGATTAAATGACAATGTATCCATGGTTGTACCATCTAAACAGTGCCCTGCGGTGAGTAGTTGTCCGCCATCAATCACCCAGCCAGTACAACCAGCAGGATCCATACGCCCTACCTTGGTTTCACTGGAGGCAATACGATCATCCTCCGTACCACAAATGCTGGTAGGCTGAACCAAGTTCACGTGTTCACCTACAGTGATTTCGCCAACGTTGAAGGACACGCCTAAATCTCTTGAATCAACATAAAGTTTAACTTCAACCGTTCCACCATTGAAATATGCACTTTGAAAATTCCTCTGTGCTAAGGTTTCTGCGGTTAAAACTTGAGTGGCATTGTCATATAGAGAAGTAATTTCTATATGACTATTTGCCCCTAACACTGTGCCTTGTAGGTCTAGTTTTAGCCAAGGAGCATCAGCAATAGTAACAATATGGCTGACAGGTTCACTGTTCGCCGCTCTTTCGTTTCCTTTGATAGTACCGGAGTTAAAAGTATATTCTTGTTTGTAAAATGGGATTTCTGCTGGGTCTGCAATTGCAGTTTGGATACTGGTTACAGCCGCAGTAGCAACTAGCAGTATTTTAGAAAATATATGACCGATTTTTTTGAGTTCCATTATTTTTATTCTCTTTCCATTAGTTATAGTTTGAAGTGTCTAACGCGATATACAAACGACACTATTAATGTTCGAGCGAAATTGCAGCAGATTTACTGTTAAGTATGGACTATGAAGGAACGGGGAACACTATATCAATAGCGACTTTGAAAAAACGAAACAAGAAAGCAGGACAAGTTTAAGTCACATGATAAACAACAGTTAATCCAAGTTCAGATTAATTAAGCCAAATAACTCATTAATTCAAAAAAATTATGAGTCCTTAGTTCAAACCTTAGACATTTATCCTTGGATAATCTGATAAATGACTAAATACTGCTTGGCTAGGTTAGCATGAAAATAGTTTTATATGCTATAGAGAAATTCTAAATAAAATCAATGGGGTTAAATCAGTGGGCAAGAGGGTTACCAGTGTAATTGATTCTTCTTATATGCTGCTAACTTTCTATCACCACCTCTTGGTGAAGGTGACGCTGTCCCGCCTGTTTTTACTCAATTTGTTTCCTTAAATTTAGTATTGTCTAGACATAAGCTATCCTAAGACTCGCGCTCGATAGCGGCAAAGAAAGGCTTGGCTCCATATATCTCAGAAATTGATAACATGGTGCAATATACATGACCCATTTTTATCCTTGGTGCAATATGCATGACCCATTTTTTTATTCATATTCTATTCGGGTTGGTCTTGGCATAATTTAAGATACTAACACAGACCTTAATTCTTGTATAATGTGCCTGACCCCTTATTCTTTCCTCTTTATCCTCCTATTCAGGCCGCTTAGAAGTGAAGTACGATGACCAAAGGTATTCATATTTTATTCCCGGTAAAGAGTTTAAGTCCTATTAAAAATCCTTCTCTTAATTTTCGTCTATCGTTTCTTATTAGATTGAGACAGTACTGAACCAGCCAATGATTTAGTTTCTTTGTTGTACTTACTACTGCTCATAACCGTCGAAGCTAAATCTTCCATATTGGAACCTGTTTGCTTCTTGTTGTTACTCTGAGCTAGTGCTGATGCTGCTAGGCTTTTGGCAGTCTTTGAGGAATTCTTATCTGAGAGAGTTTTAGCTGCTTTAGAAGCAACCTTACTGGAGGTTTTCTTTTTGTTAGCTGGCATTCTTACATCATCCCTTGATCTATTGTTACCAATCATAATGGGGATGGTTAAAAATTAATCAAGGGTAATTGTTGAAAATTCATACAGGGGGTACCCCTTCCCAATCAGGGGGGTAACTTCCACCCCTCCCAACTTCAAATTTCAAAATATAGAAAATTGAGATATAAAAAGCCCAAAAGTGTTAGCGGGACTTTTGGGCTAGACATGAGTCAAAAATATCAGACACGCTTGGCCAAATTAGAAACCATCTCCGTCGAACCATTCGAGCTGTTCATGAGAGCAGCTAGCATAGAGAGTATTCCCAGCAGCATCATAAACGGCAAAATCCTCTGGGTATTCAGGTGATAAGAACGCATCCGATGTACTGACTCTCTTTATGATAGCTTCACTGTCTGGACACATTTTATAGCTTCTGACTATTGCCGCGACTTCATCTAACTTAGTTCCCGGCCACTCAGACGCTCTATTTTCTTCTAGTTGATACTGTCTTAAATCAGCTTCGAACGTAGATGCATTCTCGTTGTAGTCTAAATGGTCCCGCCATACAAAGCTAAACCTCACTCCATTTTCTCTTACTCTTTCAAGTATACTTTCTAGTTTGCTACTCATGAAATTACACCTCGCAATATACTTCGGGAAAACCATCAGGACCGTCTAAATTGAATGCACACATATAACTATATTTAGCGTTGCACAATATGACACCAAAAGCATTCAACATATTTCTATCCAAACTCTTTAGCTCTTTGATTCTATAACCAAATGTTAATTGCCTATCCTTCCCTTCATTGTTTGGCAAATATGTATAATTTGGACAATTAAACAAATAGCCATCAAGAGGCAACCTACTTTCTAGTATCCTGAAACCCTTTGAGCCTTGTATACACATCTCAGAAATAAGATTATTCTCAAAAGAATTTCTCCACATAGTAACAAGTTTTCGGTACTCTTTATCTGATAATATTTCCCAACGAATATTAGCACCGTCCAAATAACTTTCTAACTCTGAAAATGTCTTAACAATTCCCATGATAATCCCGTTAATACTTAAAACCAAATATGTGCATCAGCTATCCCTCGAGGAGTACGAGGTTTTAGATGATAATGATACCTATACCCTTTGCCTGAACCATGTATTTCAGCAGGTCCAGGATGCCTACCACCGCTTCCAACGAAGGCTATTTTGAAAGCCCAATCTTTAGACTTGGCCATCAAAGAGCCACCGGATTTTGCTGCTAGAACTGCAGCAATAAAGCTTAACTTTTTTGGGTAAATTACGATTTTTCCACCCACAAGTTCCGCAGGTTTTGCAACATAATCTCTTCGTCGTTTATCGCGCTTCGATGAGAGCAAATTTTCAAGTTTCCTACCTGATTCTCCTAATGCAAGTATACCAATGTCTCTAGACGTTAAAGTTTGAGCAGGTTTATCAACTATGCTCGTACCACCAAAAACAACATATTTTACAATCGACATTGTAGCAAGCATTCCTAAGACATTGTTCGCGGCTGCTTGTTCTGTCAATCCTCCTGCAAAATTACCAGTAGGGTCAGTATAGTTAACAGCATCTGAATTAGCATAGACATACTTATTTAAAGTAATTGGTTCACCAACC
>CAJQOL010000090.1 GCA_905479925.1 uncultured Kangiellaceae bacterium
TCAAGTTAAAAAAGTCTTAAATCGCGCTCGCCCAGTGCGTAACGTAAAGGGCATTTTTGCGTTCTTTTGTTGCTCTAGACAAAAGAATGTCGCAGTTAGAGCGAAGCGCTGCGAAACGCCTTTGACCTTAAGAATAGAAAACAAAAAATTGTCCGCTTTAGATAAAAAGGAACCGGTATATTCTACTCAACAATTTCCACTTTAAAATACAAACGTGTACCGCTGAAGCTGTTTTATCGCTAGGTAAAAGGTTCAATGTAAGGCTAAGTCGAAACCTGAGTTCCAACTTGTCTGTTTAGATTCGAGTCAATACAAGTAATGGCTTTCATGCTATCCCGTAGTCGTAATAAAATTGCACCCACCAACCCTTTTGTATAAAAAAGCCCATTCCAAAGGAATAGGCTTTTAAAAAACACTCTGTCTTTCTCACGTTAAACGCTTAGCTTCAAACTAAACGTTTACCTTTTGTTAGACTAATTGTTTGCCATTAATGCTTCTAGGTCAGGCTTTGTCATTGGGCTGTACGATTTCTTAACACTCTCTGGCTCAACCCAATTAGCAGTAACCAATTCGCCTTCAGCAAAAGATTTTGCTTTAAAGCCAAAATCTACAGATACTAACTCTTCACTATTGGCTGCTTTGGCCATCGGTGCGTAAGCTTTGCGTGGTTTAGCTACAACAGTCTTTTCGCTTGGACTTGCTTGCTCAGCTGCGGTGTTATCCGCTGCTGTATCATCCGAGGATTGGTTGGTTGCTCTATCTGACGATTCAGTCGCTTCGCTTTCTTCTACAGTCTCCACTGCGACGGCTTCTGTAGTAGGCTTATCTTCTTCTGGCTCTGTAGGCTTGTCTGCTTCAGTCTTCCCCGTTGAGTCAGTTTCAGGCGCAGTCACTTCTGGCGTGTTTGCTTTAGCATCTGCAACTTGATTAGTTTGAGCCGTTTCAACGCTACTAGTATCGTCAACAACAGTTGTTTCTTTTACAGTATTTGTTTCGGAAACCGCGTTGTTATTATCAACCTTTACAGCAGATTCTTTGTTTACAACTTCAGCGTTTTTAGCGTCGGTGTTTGCAACTTCAGTGTTTACTTCAGCTTGTTGAACGTCATTGTTAGCCTTAGCCGCTTGTCGCTCAATTGGTTTTGAATTTTCCGTTACCGCATCAACTGCCGTATCTGCTTTTACTGGACTTACCTGAGAGTCATCTTTAGCTTCTACCGACTTGTTCTCGGGCTTTGCATTCTGGTTCCTATTCTGCTGATTGCTTCGCTTGTTTGCTGGCCGGCGGTTTTTTTGTTTTGCTTGAACGTCGTTATTCTTGTTTGCGTGACCATTGTTATCAACCACGTCTGTTTTTTCAACAGCGGTATCAGAAACTTGTTTTTTACGCTCGTCTCGAGATTTTCTTTCTGGACGAGGTTGACGGTCAACTACTGGCTGCGCAGTTTTTGATTGTTCATTTTTACCTCGAGGATTGCGGCTACGGTCGTTTCGATTATTTCGATTTCCTCGCGGAGAACGGTTGCCACGATTTTGATTATCGTCGTTACGCTCGGTTTTGTTACCGCGTTTATCTTGGCCTTTTTGCTGTTGACCTTTTGGCTTATCGCTTCCTCTAGTGTTCTGCTCGTTATTACGGTTACGATTACGCTGATTGCTATGGCGGTTATTACGGTTTCTGTTGCGGTTGTTACGACCGCCTTGATGCCGTTTATTCGAGTGTTTTGTATCTTTCTTTTTGTTGTCTGAGCTATCGTCGCCGAATAACGCTTTCCACATTCTGCTAAACAGGCCAGGTTTCTTTTCCTCTACCTTTTCAGTTGGGCGAGGCGCTTCTGGTCTTTCGAAAGTTGTTACTGCTGCTTGCTCTACAGGTTTAGTAATCGCTGTTTCATGGCTGGTTGTAACTATTTCAAGTTCTGGCTGAGACGGTACTTTATAACTTTCGGTATCCATCGTCTCGTTTTTGCGGAGGCGATTAATCTCGTAGTTAGGTGTTTCCATATAGGGGTTAGGAATAATCACCACTGGTGTTTTTTGTCGCTTTTCAATCGCGGCAATAATTTTTCTTTTCTCATTAAGTAGGAAGGTTGCTACCTGCACCGGCAATATCGCCTGTACCATTGAGGTTGAGTCTTTGGCTGCTTCTTCTTCGAGTAATCTCAATATCGATAATGCTAAGGATTGAACGCCTCGAACAACACCAGTGCCTGTACAGCGAGGGCATACACCATGTGCAGATTCTCCGAGAGATGGCTTTAGTCGTTGGCGGGACATCTCAAGTAATCCGAATCGAGAAATTTTTCCGACTTGAACACGGGCTCGATCGCGAGTTAATGCTTTGCGTAATACATTTTCGACTTCACGTTGGTTTTTAACCGGAGACATGTCAATAAAGTCAATAACAACTAGTCCACCCATATCACGGAGTCTTAATTGTCGAGCAATTTCAACCGCCGCTTCTTTGTTGGTGTGAAAAGCGGTTTCTTCAATATCTGAACCTTTTGTTGCTCTTGCAGAGTTGATGTCGATTGAAACCAACGCTTCAGTAGGGTCGATTACAATCGAACCACCGGAAGGTAGCCTTACTTCACGTAAGAACGCTGTCTCAATTTGGTTTTCAATTTGAAAGCGATTAAATAATGGAATTTCGCGGTCTTCGTTTAGCTTTACTCGATTAGAAAATTCCGGACGAATAAATTCAATTTGATGCTTAACTTTCTCAAATATTTCTTTTTTGTCGACTACTATCTCGCCGATATCAGCTCGCAAATAGTCGCGCAAAGAACGAATGATGACGTCGCTTTCTTGATGAATTAAGAATGGGGCAGGGCGGGATTCTGCCGCTTTAACAATCGCTTCCCATAAATTCTGAAGGACCATCATATCCCACTTTAATTCTTCAGCACTTCTACCTACGCCCGCGGTACGAACAATACAACCCATACCTTTAGGCGTATGGACTTCACGCATTGCCTGACGTAATTCATCGCGTTCTTGCCCTTCAATTCGTCTTGAAATTCCGCCTGCACGAGGGTTATTTGGCATAAGTACTAAGTAACAGCCTGCAAGACTAATAAAAGTGGTTAATGCTGCGCCTTTATTTCCTCGTTCTTCTTTGTCTATTTGGACAATGACCTCTTGTCCTTCAGAAATAACATCTTTGATATTCGGGCGGCCACGGAAATTCTTTTCGGTAAAGTATTCGCGGGAGATTTCTTTAAGTGGAAGAAAACCATGACGTTCTGCACCGTAGTCAACAAATGCAGCCTCTAAACTAGGCTCAACTCGCGTGATCTTTCCTTTGTGGATATTTGCTTTTTTCTGCTCTCGACCTACTAGTTCAATATCAAGATCAAACAGGTTTTGGCCATCGACCAGTGCTACTCTAACTTCTTCAGGCTGAGTAGCATTAATTAACATTCTTTTCATCGGGTAACTCTCGTTTCTTAGCTTTAAAAGGCCAAGGTTATTGCGACATATGAGAGTAGTTTAGAAGGGAATTAGTTCGATAAAGAGAAACTGAAAAACAATTAAAGAAACACTCGGAAATTAATATTTTGTTGTAAATATCTTTTAAATCAATAAGTTATAAATATTCTAAGACCCGTGAGTCTCTTGGTATCTACCTGTTCGGCTAAAAATGGCAGTGTGCCAGCCCAAATTGATAGGGTGTTTCTTTCGCTGCAAAATCAGCAGCCCATTGTTATATTCTATTTAACTCTTAACGAGTGTCGAGACGCTTGTCTAACAAGTCGGCTCTTTAATTCTATCTTTCTAACTACACATCGAAATGTCGATGTTGTTTTTAAGTACAAATTCAATGGGCTAATTTAAGCGTCTTCGAATTTGTGTTCATTTAATTTCTGCCTATCATTTCTAACAATATCAAGTCGAATCTTGTCTGTTATCGAGTTGAATTATTTGAATGAACTATTGGCATGATTGAATTCGGTACACATTAGTTCGTTTATTTTGCTGCATATCGCTTTTACATAAGTTCGATAATAAACGATTACTTGGTCAGCAAATTGGCGCATTCTGCGATGTTACTCATCAAGCGAAAGGCGCTCTTCTGGTTCCACAGTGACGTTCAATGTTTGATTAGTAGATAACTACTTGGGTTAGAATCGCTCAAACCCTCTATTGACTTCCGCCCAGGGACAAGTTGTACTCAACTTACGTCCAGCAAGCGGACTATAGCAACTATCATCGGTTACATCAATTTTTTAGCGAATTATCAGTCATTTATGACCAAATGATGACTAGTTAGAACAAAATATAACCAGTTCTTGTTAACAAGTCGCCAAACACTCGATGTTCTTGGAACTTTCAAACTATGAAATGCCCGCTCTACATTCGATGTTTTTCTGCCGAAAATCCGTTCCGCCACAGTGATAATGACGATACAATAGACACATGAATGAACAATGATTTAGGCCATCTGATGAAGTATCAACAATTTGTAGACAGTTTAGACGACAAAACCATCAATAAACTAAAAACCGCCGTTGAAATTGGCCGATGGGAAAATGGTGATAAATTGTCGGAACAGCAGCGTGAAAGCGCTATGCAAGCCGTCATGTTATGGCAGGCAAAACATGAAGTTAACTCTCCAGAGGAACCATTTAAAGTCAATGAAAAGGGTGAGTTTAAAATTGGAAAAGGTGACGCTGTAAACGATACGCCACCGGAATTTAAGGTGAATGATGACCCGAGCTTGATATTTAGGTCTAAAGGCTAGCTTTCACTGAATTGAAAAGGCGCTTCTTAGTGGCCTTAATCAAATAGCTAAGGTGCCTTAAATTGAACTGCTATCTTGAAACACCAAGAGCTAAACCCAAAAACTAGTCTTTATCCCCTAGAATAGTGGTTATTCCGCCATTGCCGATTCAAAAGCTTCCTCTACCGACTCGCCGTCAACCAGTTTATCGATAATGGTTTCGCGTTTTTCCTTTAGTTTGTCCGCCGGGAATCTGGTTTTGTTGGCAAAATAATACTGTGACATTAACTTGGTAGCTGCGTTGCGATTCACTTTCGCTGATTTGCGTTTAGCGATGGTGAGTTTTTTGGGTTGTTTAGCATTAGCAATTTGTTTAGCAACTCGACTTTCGATATCACCTCGGTCAGTATCAATGATCTGGATCGAATCGGTGCCAATCGAGCCAGCCTCAGTTGATTCAACGGGATTGCTTTCCTCTGCAGTTGCTGTCTCAAGTGTTCCATAATTATTGCTTTCAGAGTGGCGAACGTCGCTGACTTCAGGGTAATTTGATTCTTCATCCCCGGATAAACCATCATCAACGTAGAATATACGTTCAAATAACGCCACGCGAGCGCGAAAAACACCTATTTCGCTGACCTGATAGGCTTCACTCTTAAACCAAAGGGTGTTATGGATTGCACCAATAACCTCGTCCCAATAACGCTGAAAATCCTGCTTTTTCAACGGTTTAATGTTCAAGCAACTACAAATCGATTCAACCGTTTGAGGACTTATAGCGAAGAATTGGTCTGGTCGTCGCAGGGATAATAGCCGAGTCGCTGGAAACAAGTGGATTTGTTTATATCCATGGCTAGCGAACAGCGATTGGTAGGCATCAATAAATTGCATAAAATGCCATCCATCGATCTTTCCATTAGCAGGAATTATCTTTAACAGTCGCTGAACACCGCTAGGATCGGTTTTAACGATTTTCTTAAATGATGCGAAACTTTCCATGTTTCCTAGCAAATTAGTCGAAAAGCTGTAGTGTTTTCGTGTCTGTTGATCAGAAATTCCGGCCAACATTGAACGCTGAAACGATTGACTGTTGTCCAGGCAAGTTTTCGCCAGTTCGCCTTCAGCTGATGGCTGATTAATTAGCGAATCTGCAGCGTTAAGCAGCTTTAAACTAGCGGCTATTTGGTAGCTTCGAGGTAACGTCATGATTGACTGGTAATAAGCATCCCAGTCAGATTTAAGCAGCGAGGCTACCGTTAGTTTCATTTGTTCTAGCGGATCTGCCTCAACATTACTTTGCTCGGTACTAGTAGCTTGTTCAACAGATTGACCGGTTGCATCGGACATAGTTATTTTACCTTAACGATTGATCTGATTGGTCACAGATAGGATGCGATTGTATCGCTTAAGAGCTCATAAAAAAACGGTTTTACGCTTGTTCTTTTAATGAGCCCATTTGCGGAGCTATTGTAGTTCAATTCCCGCAAGACTAGCAGGCTTTTATATCAAATTCTCGAGTAGCTGGGACTAGTAAGGATAGGGCGTCAGCTTCAGTTCCTTTTAACCAGCTGTCTAAACATTCTTGCTCAATGAGTAAAGGCATTCGATGATGGATGGGCTCACATTGTTTGGTCGCCGAGGTAGTCAAAGTGACTAACTGTTGTTGGCAGGCTGGTTTGACCGCTAACTCATGATCAGCAAAAAGAGGTAGTTCTTGTGTAACCGGGAGATCAAATAATATCCCAGCCATAAAAAGTGGTAAACCCGATTGTTCGAATAGATATTTCTGCTTATTGCCAGATGCTTGTGTTTTCCATTCATACCAGCCGGAGAAAGGGATAATACAACGATGTTGTTGAAAAGCATGTTTGAAGGTTTTCTTATTGTGAACGGTTTCAGATTGAGCGTTGATCAATAATTTTTTAGCCCAGCTAGGCTTAATTCCCCACTGGGCAGGTTGTTGCGTCAATTGAGCTGAATCGTTGCCTAAACAAACCGTTTGAATGGTTTCGCTGGGGCATGCGTTTGAGTTACTTTTTGTACTAAACTCAATCCCTAGTATTTCACTGGTGATTTTGCTTAGTGGATCATCAACAATATTAAATCTGCCACACATAGGACTATTTCTTTCAAGATACCGACTTATCCGGTTATTATCCTTGTGATTGCGACAAAGATCTATACTCTAGACAGTGGTTTTAAGTACTATTGTTAAAGCGAGCTAAATAGACATCGATGGGGTGTAAAAGAGCAAACATTGAAGGTCTACAAACAAGTGATATTAACGTTTTTTGCCTTTTAGCGTCTAGCGTGAGCTAGTGAAACCCTTTGTTTAATATTTGAAACGAGAAGCTAGCTTTTTATTGGTAACAAAGATTTAGGAGAAATTGGTTGGATATCAGTTTTATATTGTTCTTATCCTTAATTGCTATAGGCGTTTTCAAGGGCTTTAAATCTGGCTGGATAAAAATAGTTTCACAGGTCGTTAGCTTATTACTAGCTTACGTGATTACCTACATATTTGTTGATCCTTTTGCTGGTTTTTTGAGCTCAATCTCTCCGCTTAAAGGTTTGCTGGCAACTATGGTTGGTGGTTTGGGTTTGTTTGTAATTACAAGTTCGATAACCGCTATCATTGTAACCCGCCTCTTAAAATTGCTGACCAAAAAGTCTTCAAAGAAAACCATGCCTAGTTCTGCTATTGAATCTTCCATAGACTCTACCGTTGCTATAGAACCTACTAGAACTGCAAGAGCTTCAAGCCGGTCAAACGCGATAGGTACCAACGATAAGATAATTGGAGCAATTTTAGGTGGTATCCTGGGTGCATTTTCGGGTGTATTCATAGGTTGGTTATACACCGCGGGCTCGCAGATTTTTATGCAGCAACGAGGCGATGTAAAAGAGCTAACGACCTTTCAACAAGCCAGCCAAACGATTGTTAATAAACTAGCGGAGGTTGCAGCTACCAATTTGGCTGGTGATAGTACTCTCGTGGAAGGTTCTGGTGTGTTGCTAACTAATCCTGCGGAGAATATGAGGCGCTTAAAAAACGTGCAAAAAAGCGGAGTGTTAGCAAGATTTTTTAATAGTGGTAGCGTGCAACAAGCGCTATCGTCAAGGAATGCTAAGCGGGTTTTAGATACCGACGAATTTAAGCGATTGTTTGCTAATAATGACTTTAATGCTCTGGCAAAACAGTTCTCAAAATTCGACTCTAACCAAGCGCTCGAAAAAGCCACAGCGATTAAAATAACAGAACTTTGGAATCAAATCGATCAGGTTAGATATAGTAGTGAATTTCAGGATCTTTTGCATTCGGCTGAAGTGCAGAGTATGTCTCGGTCCTATAATCTTTTTTCGATGTTAAATAGTGATAAAGTAGAGCGCTTATTAGAATTGATTGCTAATGCACCGAAACCTGACATTAAGTTTGATCATTATTCTAGTCAACTAGACAGTAGTGTACCGATACAGAAAAAGACAGAAGTATACCGTTGGGTTGATGAGAATGGTAAAGTCCACTATTCAGATAAGAAAAAACAATAACCGATAAATAATTTAACCGATTTGCTTTGCAAATAAACTGGTCAATCAATGAAGGTCACTGAATTATTATGAATCAACAAACCACCAGCGACAACTTAGGCAATAACCAACAAGAGCCGATTGCTATTATATCTGACTTAGTGACTGAGGCTCACACTTTTATACAGCGTGATTTTGCAGATATTAACCCGGTCGTTGGCGTTAGTCGTAAGATGCGTTCGGTGGGTATACCTGCTGATGCAATGACGATTGACTGTCTTAAAACCCAGCGCCGAATTATCATTATTGCGCATGATTCAGCACCGGATGTTGTGCAATATCAGTTTAGCTTCAAGGATAAAGACCCTAGCGACGATTTTGAAAGTATCACGTTGGCAGAGCTAACGGCTTCTACAATGTATGAGTGGATGAGGGATTATTTTTCGAAAACTTTCAATTAATTTCGGATAGGTGTCTCCCTTTTTGTTTTTCATCCGTCTTAACTAAGAAGGCACTAAAAAAGACCTTCTTCAATCATACAAACTAAGGAGATTTAAAATGAATGACTATATGCTGATATATCAGGGTGGTGACCCCGAGTGGATGACGAATAGAACGGAAGCTGAACAGGCTGCTACTATGGAAAAGTGGGGGGCTTGGATGGGTAACTTACAACAAAACGAACAATTGGTGTCGGGCGGTTCGCCATTGGTTTATGGTGGTAAACGTCTAGCAGGCGATGGTGTTGTAACGGATATTGCTGCGGCGGAATTTAAGGAACTAGTGTCAGGCTATTCGATTGTTCGAGCTGTTAGTATTGATGAAGCAATTAAAATCGCAGAAAGTTGCCCCATTTATGACTACCCCGCTACCACGACTGAAGTCCGGGAAGTGGTCGTCTTTGAATAATCAACCACGTTAGATTCAAAAGGAGAAGAAATCGCTTATTTCTTCTCTATTATCACTTCAGGATACGCTCCAATTGTTCCCGCAAGTTCTGCTGTTCCATTGGAGTTCCGCCTAGCGCTTTAGATCTATTCTCAAATTCAAAGGCTCGTTTTCGATCGCCAAGCATTGCATAGGAATGAGCAATCGCGGCGGATGGAATGTGAGAGGACTTAAATGTTGGCAGAATTTCCAGTTTCAATAGCTCGTTGACGGCGGTTTTCGGATCACCAGAATAGGCAACTGCTATTGCTCGATTAAGGCTGACCATTGGCGATCCGGTTACTTTAAATAGTTGGTCGTAATAGCCAACAATGGTATTCCAGTCAGTCGTTTCGAAACAGCTAGCATTGCAGTGGGTTTGAGCTATTTTTGCCTCCCAGAAAAAACGCCCCTTATGGATTGATTTGGTTCGTTCTATTAGCGATAGAAAATGATTGCCTTTGTTGATTTTTTTCGTATCCCAGAGTGTTCGATCCTGTTGATCGATCGGTATTGGCGGCAGGTTTTCCGGCGAGGTTTGTATCTTTGCTGTTGTTGTTTCTCCTGGCGTATTTGATACAGTAACTTTGAATCGGGCATTGGTTCTGGATAAGTTGAAGTTCATCAAAGCAAGTAGGGCTAAAGAGTCAGGAATGACTAATTTCTCATTGCTCACCAGTAATTCAACCAATCTGATAGCCTCCATGCAAAATTCTAAATTAACGGCCTTGTCTTTTCTCGAGCTATAAAATCCTTCGTTAAATAACAGATAGATAACCGTATGAATCGAATTCAGCGCTTTTAGACGTTGCGTTCTTTCAGGTAATTGCAATGAGCAATGTTTTAGTTTTTCCTTGGTTCGTAAGAGTCGTTTTTTTACGGTTGATTCTGGAATAATTAGTGCGCGACTGATAGCGTTGATTGAAAAGCCACAAAGTGTCTGAAGAATGAAAGGTATTCGATTCTCAGGCGAAATCTCCTCGCGACAGCAGACGAATAACATGCGCAACTCGTCGTCCTTGATATTTTGCTCGCTAAACTCATGTTCGATAATGCTACTTAAGGACCATTCACTTTCGAGTAACTGGGTGATATCAGGCGAAAATTTAGTGCGGGTTTTTTGAGCGCGGATCGTATCTATGGCAGCATTTTTTGCCGTCTTTAATATCCAACTGGAAGGATTATCTGGTACTGAGTGACTTTTCCAGTTGATTAGCGCTTTGCCAAAGGCCTCTTGTAGAACATCTTCGACCAACGCGTAATTATGTAGACCGAAAATTCGGGTTAGAACGGCTATAATTCTGGCGGAGTCGGCTCGGTAAAGCTCGGATATCTTTTGATTAATATCGGTCATCTATAGTCTAGCTATTGATTCGGTAATAACCATTATACAATATCCTTTATTGCGTTCATTTGGAGTTAGCTAGTGTAACCGAAGCTTTGACTAAATTGAATCAGAGTTAGTCTCGTTTAGGCTAACAATGTTGGTTGCCCTGTCCGTTATCGATTGATTGCGATCGTACCTCTCATTGTCAATGAGTAATCTCCTGCATATTCTAATTGATCTAGTATCGCTATGCCGACGTAAATAGTCTAAGTTGGTAATGGTACGAATTACGCCAATAACAACAATTAGATTAACTGGAATGTAAAATTCCACCATGCAATCAAGCACAATAACCTTTCTTAGAAAAGAGCGTCTACCTATGAAGCTAAGTATTTTAGCCATTATTCTATTACTAACATCTGGGCCGTGTTTTGCGGAAGCCAGTAGTGATCCAGCGGATAGCACAAAATCCAATAAAGGAAGGGGAGAGGTTCGAGAAAGAATAGAACCCTATGGTTTTCTATACGGATTAGGCTTTGGCTACAATCAGGAAATATACAAGGGGTTTGATACTCGCTTTACTCCTTTACCATTGCTTGGTTATCGAGGCGAGAGGTTACGAGTATTTGGCCCCTTTATTAGTTATGATATTGCGAAGCACAACGGCTTTAGTTTATCAGCAAAACTAGCGCCACGGTTTCAGAATTTTGATGAATCCGATAGCTCATTTTTTAGCGGTCTTGAAAAGCGCGAATTTTCATTCGATGCAGGTTTAGGTGTACGCTACGAAAAAAATGACTGGAAATTGGACTTCGATATGATGACTGACGTGTTAGCAAAGTCTAACGGTACGGAAAGTAAAATCAAGCTAGCAAAAGCGTTTAGAAAAGGGCCTATATTTATTGAGCCTAGTATCCAAGTTAGTCACTTAAATGATAATCATGTTAACTATTATTATGGCGTTAGTGATAGCGAATCGCTGGCTAACAGACCTGCGTACTTAGGCGAAAGTGCGTTAAACAAAACTCTAGGAATTGCGATATCGACACCGATATTCTTCGAGGGGATGACCCGGCTTGATATTGGATATACCTGGAATGATTCAAGCATAACTGACAGCCCTTTAGTGGACTCAGATACTAACCTTTCGGTACGACTAGTTTACTCACAATTTTTCTAATCAGCGAATATATAAGGCAACTTATCCACTCTTGACATAACAAAGCATTAAATTGACCCCCGTGTTAGTGGTTTTCTATTAACCTGCTGGTAGTTTGTAGGTAGATCCTATGCTTTCCTTTATGAAAAAGCCAAATACACCCAATTCAACGTAACACCGTGAGCGCCAAGGTTTGTTGTCTTGGTAGTAAGCCGTTGAAAATTATCTTATTTGCTTTAACATAGTGACAGCTTAGGTCAAACATAGGTGGAGAATATGCTCGAGTCTATTGATGCTTATAAACCCCAACAGATAGCAAAACTCGTCGAGGACGTCGGTATAAAGAAGGCTGAATTAGCTTTTTTACCGATGCTCACTTTAAGTATTCTAGCTGGGGCATTTATTGCCTTTGGCGCGATGTTTTACACGCTTACCATTACCGGTAGCGAACTAGGATATGGTCCAACTAAATTGCTTGGAGGTATAACCTTTAGCCTTGGTCTAGTTCTTGTCGTTGTAGCAGGCGCTGAGCTCTTTACGGGTAATAATCTGATAGTGATAGCCTGGGCAGATAACAAGGTATCCACCGTTTTGTTACTAAGAAATTGGCTGGTTGTTTATTTTGGCAATTTTATTGGCGCGCTGATGTCTGCTTGGTTGGTCTATCTTTCGGGTATATTGTCAGTAGGGGATGGCTCCGTATTTGAAACGCTAGCCAAAATAGTAGAAGGTAAGCTAGCGCTAGATTGGCTTCAGGCGTTTACTCGCGGCATGTTATGTAACGCGTTAGTTTGCCTAGCCGTGTGGCTTTGTTTTTCGGCTCGCTTAGTATCAGGAAAAATCCTCGCTATCATCTTTCCCATTTCAGCATTTGTCGCCTTAGGGTTTGAGCATTCTGTAGCCAATATGTATTTTATTCCGCTGGCTTTTATGGAGTCGGCGGTTGATATTGATCTGTACAGCTTTATGTATAATTTACTTTGGGTGACGCTCGGAAATATATTTGGTGGCAGTGTTTTTGTAGCAATCGTTTATTGGATTTGTTACATAAGAGGTGCTAAACAAAGCTAGCTTAAAAGTTGCTAGCCTAGTCTTGATTCATTATGCAGAATGCACAAAACGATTAGTGTAGGATGTTCGCCTAAGCAATCGTTCGACGATTATACATTCCAGGCAGCGTTCCAATCCAGGCAGCTTTTTAATAAAGGCTGGTTTCTGATCAAGGCAGAAAAATCAATCGGCTAAAGGAATGAGCCAGCTACTATGTTATAAAGTGTACTAGTCGCGTGGCTCAGGATTTTTCTGTCTTTATAGTTGGTTCGAAAGTGCTAACTTGAACTCTTCAGCTTTGGTTTTTCGCAGTTCAATGCACTGACTAATTACTTCTGAACTTTCTGAAATTTTCCTTGGCGCTCCCGATATTTTATCTTGTTTTGCAGAAAAGAATTTCTTCATCTTGGAACGGTCTTCTTCAGAACAAAAATTATTTGAAAGGCTCACGATTCTCGCAATTGAAAATGAGGAATAATTGTTAAGGAAATTATCAATATTTATTGTTAGCCAGTTCCAAGTGTGGTCCCGCAATACTTTGTTTGACATAAAGTTAGCGATCAAAGACTGCGCTTCATTCGAACGCACTCTATCACTTACAAGCAGTTCATCCACCAAAGACTTTCCGGTTTCAACGTTAGTTGTTTTTGTGAGTGCCGAGAGTAAGTTACGCCTAAAAATTGAATCGGTTGAATTAAGTGCTTGTTCCTTCATGCTCTCGACAGTTTTATGTTCGCTATTGCTGACCAAAACTTGAAGCGCAATATCAACCAAGTTGGGATTGAACGAATTTTCGGTTTTTGATTGCCCGTTCTGTTTAAGGTATGTTTTAGCCATCTCGATCAATGATGATTGTAGCTCTTTATTGTTTGCTTCAATCGCGACGGCTTGCACCACACTGCGTCTTAATAATGATGTTCCTACCGCGTTACCAGTGTCTAAACTCGTTGTAGGCCAAAGTCCCAATTGGTTCATTAGTGGGTTATATAAACTCATCACTTGCTGTCGATAATCTTCAGAACTATTGCCATCTAGAAGTTTACTCTTAAGCTCCGTTAGTCTCTTAGCGGGTATTGATGAAACGTCCCAATTAGGACTGTTGACCATTACAGAAAACGCTTTTAGAAGCGTTTTTGAATCCTGTTGGCCCGCATTAAACCCTGCCACTAAATTGTCAGCTAAACTAATTTGCTCAGGCGCAGATAACTGGTTCAATTGTGCTAATAATGAATCCCAACTTTCGCTTTCAAGGTTAAAACGATAATAGCCGGCACCGTCTCTATTTGGCATTACCCAATCAGCGCAATGATCCAATTCAATTATTTGCTTTCGCTCTGTAACCAATTCGCAGTTTTCGGACTTATTGGTTTTGTAGCAGACAGGGATCTGCCATTGTTGAGTTTTTCCTTGGGCAACGCCAAGTGGAACATAGCGATCTTGTTGTACTTCAAGTTGTCCTTTTCCATCTTTACATTGTTTAGTAATACTGGCAGTCGGAACACCCGACTGGTATAAGAAACTTTCAAAGGCTGGAATAACATCGCTCTCGCCAGCGCCATCCGCAATTGAACTCAAAAAATCATTAATATCGGCTGCTTTAAATGCAAATCGCTGCATGTGAAGTTGAACACCTTTTCTAAATTTTTCGGCGCCGACATAGTTCTCAAACATTTGCAGAACGCCACCGCCTTTTTGGTAGGTGATACCGTCAAACGCGTTCATGATGTCGTCGTTGGTATTGATTGGGTTTCTGATCTGCCGCGCCGCTGAGCTTGCATCAACAGCCATCGCACTATGAGCGCGAATGGTTAGGCTTCTATCAAACTCGAAGTTAGGTCGCCACTCCTGTACAGCTTTAAAGGTTACCCATGTAGCGAACGCTTCGTTTAACCAAATATCATCCCACCATTTTGGTGTTACTAGATTACCAAACCATTGGTGACCTAATTCATGGGCATGCACACTACCGTAAGCACGTTTTTGTGAGATTGGTGCATCGTCATCTAATAACAGTAGTGACTCTCTGTAGATGATTGCGCCGGCATTTTCCATCGCTCCAAAAGCAAAGTCTGGAGCTGCGATTATGTCCAGTTTTTCGTAGGGGTAGGGCGTACCAAAGTACCTTTCTAATGATTCTAAGATAGGCTTGGTATTTTCTAATGCATACTTCAATTTTTCGCCTTTACCTTTTGCTGCAACGCCTCTTAGTGGGATTGAGTAATCGCGAGTACTATTGGCTGGTAGGTCTGCCCACTCTACGATGTCAAGATCACCAACAACAAATGCTAGTAAGTAGATAGGCAAAGGTTTAGTTCGTGAAAATGTATGCTCAACGAGATCATCCGTAAGCGGGCGACTCGAGACTTCGGGGTTGTTAGTGATAACTTTATTCTTGCTAGGGCTGACAATGACAACATCAAAAGGGGTCTTAAAACGAGGTTCATCAAAGGAGGGGAGTGACATTCGAGCGGAAATTGCTTCCATTTGGCTAAATAGGTAGCTTTCGTCACCCTCTTTTACTTTGTAAATAGCGTCTAACGACTCACTATATTTAGCGCTGTACTTTATGGTTAAGACTGCTTTCCCGTTAATAGGCGCTTCATAAGATATTCTAGCAATGCCACTATCGTGTACCTGTAAATAATTCGCCTGTTGTTGAGAGCCATTACTGGTAATTGTTGTTGAGTGAGCTGAGAGGCCCTTACCGTGCAGGTAAAATTGCTTAGTTGGTTTGTCGATTTGCAATTCTATGGCTACTTCGCCTTCAAGACCGTCTTGAACGGGATCTAATGTTAAGCGCAATTCATAATGTGTAGGTTCTACATTTTCTCCAAGAGGCCCAAGTGGAATATTTGCATCTTGCTCAGATTGCCTGGCTATTTCAGAATTGGTAACTTCCGTAGTTGCGCCTTTAACAGGCGCTTGGGCGTTGGTCTCAGGGGTTACTGTTTCCGATTGGTTGCAAGCTGCTAAAAAAACAGCAAATAGTGTTAACAACGTTACTTTGAGTTTCATGAGCAGTGAGCCTTTAATTTTATTGTTATTAATGATCTTTGCGAGGCCTGTGTTGATTATGCGTGTTAATTAGGCCAGTTGTCGCGCTCGCAGTTATAAGCAAACGCCAGTATGTAACGTAATTGGTTTGTGTTCAAGTCTGTAGGGGATTGTTGTGGTTACAGTATTA
>CAJQOL010000091.1 GCA_905479925.1 uncultured Kangiellaceae bacterium
GGCGATGGATATAAAAGTATACACTTAACAATGCAAAACCAGCGCCAGTTTGCTCCGCAGTTAATTGCGGCGTTAAACGTCCGCTTACCGGAAGCAATTCTTCAGTCACTTTCTAAACGACCCAATGACCGCTAAATTGCAATTCTTGCCATTTAGAACTAAGCACCAATTGTCAGACTAGAGCTGAAGCAATTTTAAATTCGCTAAGGCTATTCCTATGCCAATACCACGACCACAAATAACCGGCCCCCGAGCTGCAATATAACAGCCCGGTACTACCAAAAGCCTAAACAGGGCTCCTCTAGCTCTAAACTATTCACTACCAGTAAGTCTCAGAGGGCTTATTAATATCAATACCAAAAGCTTCCTTACCGATATACCACAAACATTCATCACTTTTAGCTGGCATTAACCCACAACAGCGAATATCTCTATAGAAGCGCTCCATAGGTAAGTGCTTGGAAATTGTTCCGCCACCACACGCCCTAACCGCCATGGATGCAATTTGAGGACCCATTTCACTAACAAAGTATTTTGCTCGATGAATAGCCGCATTAGTTTCTTTACTGCCTCTATCCGAAACTACCATTCTTGCGGCGTGATAAACCAGTTGACGTGCGGCTTCTACTTGCACGCTCATCTCACCCATTCGAGTCTGAACCATTTCATTTTCAATTAATGGGGTTTCTTTACCCGCCATCTTTCGGCGCTTCTGATGTTCAACGGTAAAGTTATAAATCGCTTCGATTACGCCAAAATAGCAGGCGGTAAAACCACCAACAACAAAATGAGGTTCATTCGCTAGCTTTTGCAATACTAGCCCTTCAAAACCTAGGAACAATCGGTTGCGCGGTACAAAAACATTGGTCAGTTTCATATTATTAGAAACCGTTCCCCGCATTCCCATAGTATTCCACATCGACTCAATTTCTATTCCTGGGTCATCTTTTGGCAATACAAGCCAGCTTACAACCGGAACCTCGCCACCGGGTTGAACTTCTGGTACCGCGGCTACGACGTAATAGTCGGCATGGCCAGACATCGATACAAAACTTTTCTTACCGTTTAGTAAAAAACCACCTTCAACTTTTTTATAAGTCGTACTTAATGAACCAGGATGAAAACCGACGTTTGGCTCTGTTAATGCGGCACCAAAAACCTTTCCTGCTACCGCTTCATTAAATGCCCAATCCTGAAAATCCTTCATAATCTTACCGAAGCGGCCTTCGACCCCTGATAGGTCAGCTTCGGCAAGCGCTCCCATAACAATATTATGCATATTGAAACTAACAGCGGTAGACGCGCAACCTTGGGCAAAACGACCTGCAGCCCTTGTATACTGATAAAAATTAGCGCCCATTCCACCATGGCTTTCCGGAACCATAAGTCCCATCATTCCTGCTTCACGCAAATCTTGATAATTTTCAACTGGGAAAGAGGCTTCTAAATCATACTTAGGTGCACGCTTTGCGAAAACTTGTTTGAGGCCGTCACAAGTCTCTAACAATTGCTCTGTATCTAATGGCATTCTATAAACTCCGTTTAGTTCTTTAAGGGAGCTAGAATACCCGAGAACTAACAAGCCTTTGTTGATCCAGATCAGGCCAAAAGCTCCATCCAATTGAGCGCATTAGGCTAAACTTATTGGCCGTTCATGCTAGTATATTGGCTTCGTTAACACTAACAAGGCCAGCAATGGATAATTTTAATCAAATCATAGAAACTTTAGTTGTCGCTTCGGTCGCAATTGGCATTTTGACAACGTACCTTACGTTAAACAAAATTTGGTCTCGAAAGAGCGACGAAAACGTAGCTAAAAGCGTCTCTGTTTTTGCTGCTATTTTAGGGATCGCATCGACCATTCCTTTTCTTATTAAATATGGTTTAATCGATGCCGAATATAAAGGTGCAGTAAAAGCCGCAATAAGTATCGGAGCCGGAGTTGTGTTCCTGTTAATTGGTAGTGGATTTTGGGTGAGAAACCGACAGAAACCAGAAAGCTTATGGGTAAAGTTTAAAAAAGCGATTCGTCTCGAAGGACAAGAAGCCGGGGACTTAGTTAAGGCATTGATGACACCAGCAGGTGCCGACAAAATGTTAGTCATTCTTCAACAACTGGCACTTATCGATCAAAAAATAGACGACAAAGAATTTCAGTTTATTGATACTTTCGCCAAATCATGGGGGATCCCCTTTAATCGAGAGTCAATTAACAATATAGCTATTGATAAGACCAGAGACTCCGCCTATTTGGCGCTAAGATTTAGTGTTGTTGATTATCTAAATATAACGCCACCCACCCAGCAAGTTAGTCACCTGCGAGATGTTTTAAATGCTCTCGTAAAGGCCGATAAAGATGTCTCGGAAGAAGAAACATTTGTGCTTAATGAAATTAACTCAATGCTCGACGGATACTCTAATCAACAGGCTAAGCAAGATATCTATGAAGTAGTAATAGCGCCTCAAAATACCGACCAAGAAGATCTGCTGGAAACGCTTCTACCAGAGGTTGTAATCAGTGAAAGCAACGGTGGTAAAGGCTATTTAGTGGGACAGTTTTTCTCTAAACAGTTTGCAAGTATGGTCTGTAAAAAATACCGGAGTATGAATCTGTTTACCGCGATAGAAATGATTCCATCAAAGAAATAATAAAAAGGAAACCGGACTAAGGTTTCCTTTTTATCACTTAGCTTATGGATTAGTGCTCGTTCAAAGTTGCATTAAACGACCGCTAGCTAACCAGTAACTGACTAGCTACAGGTTAGGTTAATTTTAGTATCAAAGTTATTACCCAAGTCCCGCTTTTTCATTCCAATTTGCTCGCCGTAAAGGGTCACATACTTGTCGCTTCCGCGCCATTTTATTGAGCCGTTTTTGCTAATAGCGTAATAATAGAAATAGTCAGAGGAAGCGCCTTTTACAACTTCACTATAACGCGGCGTAGGATAATACCCATCATCAACCCAATTACCGTCGGTATTCCTGTAGCGCAAAGCGATATAAAGCTCTTGGTTACACTTGTTATTAATGACTATACGTTTTATGTCTAACGCATTGGAGAAACGCTTAACAACGGTTTCTTCACCATAGGTACCACTGGTCCATTTACCTATCAGATTAAAGGTATAACGGGTAATCGCATGACCCACGTTTGCCACTTCTTCAATATTACCTTGGAAGTTTCCTGTTCCTCTTCCAGAGGCATCAGTAATTTCTGAAGACTCACTGGATTTTGCCCAAGAAACGACGCCCCTTATATAACCATTGTTATCGGTATAACCTGAGCCACTTGCACCACCTTGTAAATCACAAAATGTTTGCATTTGCCCATACTCAGTTGTAGAAATTTCGTCGGATTTTCGAGCGAAACATTTATCTCCCCACATTTCACTATTAGTATCATTTGAGTATCCAAAATACTGCATCGAGTGTTGCGGATATTGATTGTGCAATTTACTAAAATAGCGAGTAATTCTGTCTAACAATTGATTGCGCGATCCGGTGGCATTTTGAACAATTTGCTGTATCTCAGATTTAATCTCTTGGTTTAAAACCGGTGGTGGCCCCTGGTAGATTCCATAACCTAAATAACCGAGTTGGTCACCTAGTGGCGTCGCAAGCTCCAATACGGCAATATCAGCATTACCTTTACCAAAACCTGATGTTCTATATTGTCGGGGAATTAAAGCCGTTTTCACGCCGTATACACCATAAGGAATGTAGGATCCGTTTCGAGCCGGGATAAACTCAATTTTCTGCATAAATGAGCTTGTTTTTTGATCATAAGCACAATGAGCGGCGGTTAAAAGATGACGACTCGATATTAGGGTCGCGCTACAGGTTCCTTTTTTACCGTCTCTTTGCGTCATAACTAACTGACCGCGAGTAGAAATTGGATAACGAGTCATGTTACCTGGCTGGTAGCGTTCATCTCGTCCAATTATTGCAAAATCACCGTCTTTAGAAACAATGTCTTTTTTTTCAACTAACTTTTCAGATAGCGGAATAAGTGCATCTTTCATTTCCGGCCTAAAGGAGTCGGATTCTGTGGCGCCAAGCAATAGCGGCCAAGTTATTAAACTAGCAATGAATGCTTTATTTACGACAGATTTCATTTCTTTCAATCCTTTCGTTAGTGCGAAGCGCTCAGGCATCTCTATTTGTTTTTCGAGGCACCGCGTAAATTAGTATTTTCTTCATTTTAGACCAATAAGCATTGGTCAATAATTGCTTTTCATTAGCCCAGGAAAACTATCAACGCTGGACTTTCCAAAAAGGGGTTAATCACTATAGATACTTAACTGTGCCTTGGTTGTCCCTTTCCCCGAATCAGCCAAATCGCGGTGTGTAACGTAAATTGCCACTTTATCACCACGGCTCAATTGAATATTAAGGTTTGGATAAAAGTCACTGCGTGTATTTCTATTAATAACTTTAAACTGCCCATTAACCATTTTTCCAACGAGCAAGTCAATATCACCTTGCTCACTGTCAATCGCCATAATCAAAAAATTACCGCTCTTATTGGCTTCAAATTCGACCAAGGTTGCGGGCACATTGTCTATACGGTTAGCGTTACTGATTATAACGTCCTGAGAAGATACCTGTGTCGATGATTCAATACCCAAGTAACCTTGCCAACCACGCAAAATATCGCGGGATACGCCCTTATACATAGCTTCGGCAACTTGCTGCTGGTTGGCAAACCGTGCAAAACCTTTTTCCCAGCTCTTGATTAAATCATCAATCAAGAAATCGTCTCCTTTTTCTAGCAGTGGCTTTAATAGATCCACTCGTTGGGCATAATTGATGGCCACCGCGTTAGGGATCCGCTCACCTTTTTCGTTGACACCAACAACATTGCCGGCATTGAGTAACGCTATAACCTCACCTTTATTGTTTATAATCGGTGAGCCGCTCGCTCCACCAATGGCGGGTAATGAGTGCTGAATCATTTGCGCAGCACTAAATGGTGCTTGGCCTCTAAAGAAATCGGTTATTGAGGTAATGTTGGCTACTTGAATTGTAGGCGTCGGTTGTGAGAATACCTGTTTCTGCACCCCTTCCATAGGAAACCCCATGTAAGCGACCTGCATACCACTAGTAAGATTGCTCAAGGTTGTTTCATCGGCTAATGGTAATGGCTTTGCCAAATCTTCGTTAGACTTAGGAACCAGAAGAGCAACATCATAGCCAGGAATAAAATCAACCGGCTCAGGACTACCGTTAACACCAATCAATTTTGGTTCCGCCGCTTCCCAAGCTTTAGCAAATTCATTATAAGCCGGGTGCATAATCACACTGTCGATAACATGTTCATGGTAAGGCGCAACGGTAGCGCGAACAATAAACTGAAAGCCGCGATCTTTAGGCATGTCATGAAAAATCTGTGCGACATGGGAATTTGTCGCTAAGGCATTATCGGTGGCTACCCAAGCTGTTCCCATTGGGGTTTCACCCTCCTCCCCTTTGACCAATACTAAATAGACAGAAGAGCTTAGCGTGCTTGCCATTTTTCCGATGTCATTTTCAATGTTTTCATAAATATCTTTAAAGGCGTCACCAGCTTGCTGATTCATCGATTGAATTCTTTGTTCGGTTTGCCAAAATTGATATCCAAAACCACCGCCAACAGCAACAATTAGGAATAATGCCACTTTGATCCAGTTGCGACTAGCACTAACCGTGCTATGTATCTCCTTCTGTGTTCCATAGTCGACGGTCTTTTCCAGTTCATCGTTAGCTAGTCGCTCAACTTTAAAACTGGGCCCGTCTTTGGTTCCGAGTGAAATGGTGCAGGTATCAGGCAACTCCACGTCGTCGCCGGCGGATACACCGTCTAAAAACACTGGATTCTTGGTGTTAACGCGAAGTTCATAGCGTCCGGCGTCTTCTTCAATGGTTAAATGCTTTCGCCCAACGCTCTTAAAGTCTTTGGCATAAAGAACCTGGCATTGCTCGGGATCTCGTCCAATAGCTATCGATTTTTCGGTATCAAAATGATGATGCTGCTTCTGCATCGGGCCCATAATGTTAGTTATCTTTAATGCCATTGGCTAAGATTCCCTATAATTGTTGTAGTTATGATTGTAAAACTCTATATTTATAGACTAGATGGACTAAGATTTAAAGCACTTACCTAGCTAAATTTGACCTAAACGGTGATTTTTGATGGCAATTTACCCGACCGAACTTTCTCAAGAGCTTGAAGATATGATCGTCAAAGATCAATTGGACCTAGCCTTGGCGTTGGACGAAAGCAATGCTGAAAACTGTTACATTAAAGCAATCGGGGCGCTGGAAAGCAATCAACGTTCATTGGCGGTCAATCTATTTGAACGTATTGGCAAAGATTATGCGGATGAATCGTCAGAGACAAACCACTTTTTAATTGCCGCTCAAGTAGAGCTTTTATTTTTGCAACCGGAACAGCTTTCAACCAATCGCAAGCTGTTAAAGTCACTTTCCGAGCAGGCTAATGACATTGGTGAACAGCGATTGCTCGCAAGGCTCTATCATGGGTTAGCGATTGCCATGCAGTGGCAAAGAAACACCAGCCAGGCAATTAAATATTTATTACTCAGTCAAGCTATCTACCAATCCATCGAAGAACACCAAGGATTGTCTCGTATTTTAGACACTTTAGGATCGACCTATTCGGCAATTGCCGATCATGAGCAAGCGTTGTTATTTTACAGTGAATCCTTGGCGCTAAAAATCGTGATTAACGATCAGCCAGGACAGGCGCTGACTTTGGGTAATCTTGCACGTTTATGTCTTCAACTTGGTCGCTACCAGCAAGCCAGAAATTTTGTTGAAATGGATATTGCCCTATGCGAAAGCGAGTCCAATGAAATCAAGGCGCGTCTGCTTAACTTACATGCTCGAATAGAACTGGCTGATGGTCAATGGGAAAATGCCGAGCAAAAGTTAAACTTAGCCATTGAGATGCTCGGTAACACGCATTCCGATACGTTGTTCTTTTGTTTGAAAGATCAGTTATTAATTGACCTACACCGCGGTTGTTGTGACAAGTTAACTTCAAAAAGTACGCGTCTAAAAAAGCTAATGCCTAAGAACAGTCCCTACCACCAAGTTCATTTTCAATTTGCGCACAACCAATGCCTTCATAAGAATAATAAGCTTGACTTTGCAAGCGCTGCCGATTTGATCGATATCATTAGTGAATTAGATTTACCCGAACTAGAAATAGAATATCGTTTGTGGTTAGTCGAACTAGCACGAGCGCTTAACGTACAGGTAGCAGCACAACAACAGCTTTTATTGGCGCGAAAACTAGCTCGAATGAAAGGCTTTAAACGATTTATTTCACAGATTAATTCGCTAATGCTTGAAATGGATGTCTCTGAAAAAATAGAAGAAGAATCTATTCGCCCAATAAGTGATAGCATGCTTGATGTTGAGGATGGTTACTTAATTCGTAAAAAGCTAGGAAGTGGCGGTTTTGGAGACGTTTACCTTGTTCACGATATGATTCACAACAGAGACGTGGCACTGAAGAAATTTCAACAAAATGACCGATTAGATCATCGCCAGCATCAAAAGCGTTGGAATCAAGCCAGACTAGAATTTGAGGCGGTCGCCAATCTAACTCACCCTAGCATAGCCGAGGTTTATGCGTTAGGTCATGATAATACTGGCAACCCTTATTTAGTTCAGCAGTATATTAGCGGCGGCGATATTAACGCCGTAATGCAGTCCTCTAATGATTTGCAAACTGCTCTCACCTATCTTATTCCTATTGCTAGAGCGCTTGCTGCGCTGCACTCGGTAGAGGTAATTCATAGGGATGTTAAACCTGATAATATTTTGATAAACCAGCAAGGGACAACGGTATTGGTTGATTTTGGAATTGCGCTACTCAAAAAGCCTGCCGATGATGATCTAATTCTTGGCACTGAGCATTATGTCGCTCCGGAACAGCGCTTGTCGACGGACATTAACCACAAAGTCGATCTGTTTTCTTTAGGGTGTATTTTATACGAGTGGCTTTCTGGGGAAAAAGTTAACATTCAATCCAAGAAAAGCAACAAACTAACCTCTTGGCTTGGCATAAAAAAGAACGCTGAGATTTCATCAATCAATGAAAAAATCTGCGGTGTAGCCTATCCTCTAATAAAGTCTCTGTTGGCATATTCGCCGGAAGAACGTCCTGAAAATGCAACGGAAGTAGCGGACAAGATGAGCGAGATATTAGAGAGTTTATAGCCTGTAAAAAGCGCTAACCTGGCTCAGTTTCTTTAACCTCATAAATCTCTAACCAGTCAGCAGTTTCTGATTGCATAATATGGGAAGTTTTTGCAACAACGTCCGCCAGCTGACCGTACTGTGTCGGTTGGTTCATCGCTTCAATCTCATTACTGCATTGTTTTAAACTTTTCAGCATAGCCAGTGACCGCTGCGACGAAATATCAAATTCCGCATGATTACGAATGGCAAATGCCGCTGAACCAAACATTGGGCAAATAGCCGCAAGAACACCAAGGATGTGTCCGGTGTGACTTAACAACATGTAATCAATTCTAAGTTCCATTCCCGCTAACATTTTGGTTATTAATTTTCCAGAAACAAAAACAAATGCCAACACAAAAAGAATATAACTAAAATGACCTAAATTATGGCCGACAACACGCATTTTGTGGGCATTGTTTTTATGATAGCTTTCTTGGCTTTTTATAATCGTTTCGGATAAAAAATGTTTAGCGGCCAACAAACTGTCTTGGTCAATTTTTACTCGACCGAAACCAATCCACCGCATCAGTGATTCCGTATAAATAATCAACCAAGCCCGTCCAGTATCGGGCTTATCAACCGCCAGATTATCATCATCCCGGTGACGCTCTAGTCCTTTAGTTGAAGTGTTTAATCCAATACTGTTAAGAAGCGGCGCCATTCTTAGCATTTCCGCAAGGCTTCGATACTCCAACCACTTTAGATGATAACGTTTTTTGTGATCGCTACGGTAAATTAGAAAGATTCCAACCAGTGCAATAAATTCAGCCAACGCCGCCGTTAATGCCAACCAGCCAATATCTGAAAATCCAATGGCTATTGCCGCATTGATTAATGCAAAGGCGCCTAAGCAATAAATAAGAATAAATGAACTTCTATGGGCATTGGCATAACGAATTGCCAAATGGTCAGCGCGTAAAAACTGAGCGAATAAACGATGACTTTGATAATTATCTTTTTGGCTGGCTAAATTGTCTTTTTCCTTTGTGTCATTAATGAAATTTGTATCGGCTTCAACGGTAGACTGTGACGATCCTGTTTTCTTTTTATCACCCGATGAATACAACAGGTTCACGAATCGCTTAAAAATATTGTGCCAACTCACCCAACTGTCGAGACTACCAATGGGGCCCTGATACTCAAAATCCGGCTCTATATCACGATGTTTTAAGGCTGACTCTTGGGCATAATCATTTATTCGTTGTATCGGTAAGCTTTCCTCTAAATTCATATCAGCGCTAGATGCATTGATTAAAAGCGTTCTAAAAAGTAAAACGTCCTCAAAGATATGAGCTAACTCCTTACCTAAAGAGTCACCTTTCAAGGTTTTGCTATCCCGTGCCGCATTATTTCTGATTAACTGTACCGCGCCGTCTTTATTTACAATCAGCAAACAGAATAGCTTTTCATGCTCCAAAGAAGCTTCAAGAAATTGATTAATATCAAAGCTGTCCCGTTGGCTAGCATTTACAATAAGGATATCCGATTGGGCACAGATTTGAGCTAGTATAAAGTCAGCGCTGGATTCGTTCTGGATAACCGCGGTATCAAAGGCCAGCGCGCTAACATGACTCTTTTTTATTTGCTCGTGGTTATCATGGTGAGAGGTTTCCTGACTTTGGCCATCAACCTTAGAATCCGTGTTAACGGGGATCTCACTAACCGGATAGATTGTTGTACATTCAAGCTCAACATGCTCCAGTTGCGAGACTTCAATGGAATGTCGCGACACTAATCTTAATATGGGCGATTCGACAGCGTAAATCTTGCGAGCAATGGCTTGTTGAGAACATTTGTGGATTTCTTCCGCAATCTGCAATACAAGATTACGAAGATTTCCGTCTTTCTCACCGTAAAGGTCAAATCGAGCGTTATTATCAACATCATAACACCCAACTCTAAGAGTCATCGGCACCTTTGGCTGGGTCATTACGTCTTGATACCAGTCTAAGGGTTCATTATTGGCGTTGTTTTGCGACGCATCCATTCTTAAATCAATACTCTTGTTAGTTTATTTAGTTAGTCTTTAGTTGATCTTTAGTTTGTCTTTAGCTTGTCTATGGATTGTCTTTAGTACGCTATAAATACCCATACTCATCACGGTAGCAATCCAGTATACCCGCAATGAAAACAACGTTTCAAGCGCTTAAAGTGACAATATAACAGGACTTTCTGTGGGTCGCCAACAACAGAATTATCATGCTTTTTAAGCCCGAATACTCTAAACTTAGACTAATTCACATTTGATGCTGGGCTCCAATGGCAAAACAATTGATACATTCTGTGCGGTTATATTTTCCCTTTACCTTCGACTCAAACGCGGAGCCGAATGACTATCAGCAATTTGTAACTCAGACCAAAAACCTTAGGGTAACCGACCTGTTAGAGAAAGCAGACTTTCTGAATCAAGAGACCCACCAGAAACTAAAGGATGCCCCGCTATGGCTTGCATCAAACTACAAGATTGATAAACGAATCCATCCGTTTGGTCATAAATTAGTTAATGGTCTTAACTCCTCCCGCAATTGTGACGGATTCTTTGGGTTACAACCACAAAAACTAAACCCCGACGCGATTAGAGTTTTAAACGGCGGAACACCGAATTCACTGGGAAATGGTATAACCGTTAATGTAAGACCATCCGCCACTAAACGACTTTCAGCAATGGGTATATTGAGTCCTTTTGACGAACCATTAACAGAGCAAGGCGACGGGAAAGACCCAACACTAAGCAACCAGTGGCCGTTAAGATTCAATGACATTTGGTTTTACGGATTTAGTATGGGCCTTGGAATGATGGTTGTTGATGTTTCGTTTGCGCAGCCGGGCAAGAAAGGCTTGTCTATTAAGCATATCGAATCGCTTCAGGAAATTAATTATGTCATTTGTAGGAATAGTGCCGATCACCAAGCAGCTGTTCTTAACTGGAGCAACAATACCGCTCAGTCGTCTACCACCAGCAAAGGGTTGTCAGGGCTTGTTGAAGCTCTTATGCCACCCAATGTCGGCAACAGTGTAAAATTGGCAAAAACCAGTGATTGGGACAATACCTATTCTTATACCTATGTTGCTGCGGAGCAGCCACTAGATATTCAACAACGAAAAGACGCGTGTTTTAGGCTCGCTAGAAAATACAACGACCGATACCTACCGGAACAAACCGAAAGTCAAATTGAGTATTTTCATCCCTTTAAATCAATGACCCACAGCTTTAGTCTTGAAGGTGCCTCTAGCTATGTCGATCTGGCTACCTACAATGGCGACGTGCCCGAGGCGGTCAAAAACTTTCATACCAGCGCAATACCACAAGCCTACTCAGTATTGATTTTATTAACTTACGCCGAGTATCTATTCTTAAGGGATATGGCGACCAATACGGCGGACGAAGACCGTGTTGATATGGGTAACCCAACCGAACAGAATCTAGACCGTTTGAGAGACTTTAGAACCAAACTTTATGACTTTCGCCTAAATTTTCGATATACCCAAATTAGCGGCAATACTAACCATAATTTATTTGCAAATCATAATAAAGCAGCACTAGAAATAGATGGCTTATTGCAGGAAACTTCAAGTGATGCCCAAGAAGTAGAACAGTTTATTGCTGATCATGTTAGTCAGCAACAAGAAGCAAGATTAAAGAAGTTTGGTATACTCGGCTCTTTATTTGCGGTGATCATAGGTTGGGTCGATTTATGGGGATTAAACCTGCATAGTATTTTCTTTGAAAATGCAAAAATTAATCCCACCTCAATCGCGGCATTTTTAGTCGTTTTGGCATTGCTCAGCAGCGCGGTTATTTTTACCAGCCGCACACCTAAAACTAACAAGTCAAAAAAGAGCAAGGTGAACAAAAATCGCAAAATTAATGCAGACAAAACAAGTAAAAAGGATGCTTCCAATTGAGGCCAGTCAACTATCATTACTGTGGTCACATTGTTGCAGAATCTAATCATGCACGGTTTCCTCGCAGCTGCTTAGACAGTGTCACTCGGCAAGTTGAAACGCACCTTGCTCGCCAGGATATCACTAACGCATTCGGCTCTTTAGCTGCCGGCTCGGATATCATCATCGCCGAGCAGTTACTTAAACAAGGGACGCAATTACACTTAGTGTTCCCGTTTAGTATTGAAGAGTTCCTGCAGACATCGGTAGCCTTTGTAGGCTCGGAATGGATTAATCGTTTTGAAGACGTATTAAATAAAGCTCATAGTATTACTCAACTTTATGAGAAAAAACCAACCGCTGACGAAGTAAGTTATGCGGTCTGTACGGAAATAGCAATGGGGCTGGCTATAGCCGAAAGCCTAAAAAGTGATTCACAACCACTAGACTATCAACGGTTTAATCAGATAAATACAACGGATAGCTTATTTGGCCAATCGCTCAAACAATTAGCAATATGGGATGAAGAAGAGACCCAGGGTGTTGCAGGAACCTTTCCAGATTTATTACGCGGAACTTCCATTGGTCTAGATGCTAAATATATTGCCCCAGAAAATCCGCAGTTGGTTATAGATTTTAAAACGGAAATGAGTATTCTCGCACAGCCGCTTCAAGTTACGGTTTCAACCCTCTCCAATGGTGAATCAAAAAACTGCTCAAATTTAGACAGTTTATTTCATTATCTTGATTCCATTGCCGATGGAGAAAAAATTTCAGTTGATCTTGCTCCGTCAGTATATGGTGCCCCAAACCCGAACGAAAAATCCGCAATGGCAATGACAAGGCGAGCGATGGGGCAAATATTGTTTCATTACTTTCAGGTGAATAATCCACTATCAAATACCGGCGATAGCATACAAAAAAATGCTGTTTCGAATATTGAGCGACTATTTAAGCTTTCGGCAGACTAAGATACAAGCTAGCAAAAAGACCGCTTTAGTTGTTAAATCGTTTAAAGGTATTCGGCTAGTAAGGTAATAAGGTAATAAGGTAATAAGGTAATAAGGTAATCGGATAATAAGGTAATAAGAATTTGAATCAAAAATCACCAACAACCGCTGTCATAAAAAGCGCAAACTTCGATTTAGATAATGATCTAGAACAGCTTAAGAAAGTTAATGCCGTCAATGCTGTTGAGGCAATCGTTTTTTATTCTGGGCGCGTATTAGAAGCCACCTCAAATTATTGTGTAAACCAACTCGGTGAAAAAGCTAAGTCTAACGTCTTTGCTAATATCGAGTACATAAATGACTACAACCTGTTAGATCAGGTAACCCGGCACTGGGCTCATGCACTAAGGCGTTTGGCAAATCAGTTTCGGCATATCCTAAAACCAACGGAACAAGACGATGGCCGTATCGCTATCATTTTGCTCGACATGTGGCTGGCGTGGCTTGTTAAACGATCTCACCTAATCGATAACACAACCACTCCCTTTAATTTACTTGGAACAACTCAAGACGAGTCTTTAGAACAATTTAAGTGGGTCAATCAATGGCTTACCGATAAGGACTTTAGTCAAATTTCACAGCAGCAACGCTTAAACCTGCAGAAACAACCAGTATTTGCCTCGGTCATTTGTGAAGAGCTGATCAATCGAAAAGAGATTGAAACCGTTAGCGAGTTTATTAATGGAGCGTTGAGTTATCACCCAAATGACCTTAGATTAAATCAGCTAAATGGACTGTTAATGAGCCGCACAGGCCAGTTGAAACAAGCTGAATCGCTGCTTAGGCGACTTCTTAAGCAGGTTCCTAACGATGATGAGACCATTGGTATCTTAGCTGGCGTAATTAAAAAACTCTGGCAAAATGGGGAGTCTGAAAAACTCTCCCAATGGGGCAAGCTGTATATCAAAGGTTGGAAGTTATCGAAACAGCGAAATACCTATTTAGGAATTAATGCCGCCACCTATGCACTGTGGTCTGGGGATAAAGAAACCAGTCGGTCGATCGCAGCACAGATTGTAGATATTTATATCCACCGCGAAAAAATACTTGAAGAGAAACTCAATGTTTCTACCGCTCAAATGGATTACTGGGACCACGCAACGTTAGCAGAAGCTAATTTATTGGCGGGATTTATTGAGCAAGCGGAACAGAGTTACACCTCACTATTTACCGATAAAGCGTTTAATGGTAAACCCCATGATGTTCCGGCAAATCAACTAGCCCAGCACTTAAAAGATCCGTCAATCGATAATAATAATGCTTTGATTGAACTATCCGAATCATATAGTTCTTTTAGCTAATTTCAATTCAGTAGCAGAGATTAATCTATAAACCAATGGCGCTCTCGCAGTATTAAATCCGCATCATCTAATTGATTATTGGCTAATTGTACTTCTTTCAATTGATTCATTTCCAGCAGTGATAGCGGAAGTTGTTTAAGCACCTTATTATTATACAAGTTAAGAGTCTGTAAGTTAGCAAGCAGGCTTATTTTATCCGTTAGTGTTTTTATTTGATTGTGTGCAAGATCAAATGATTCTAAATGCGCTAACAGAAATACCTCATCGGGAATATCGGTTAACTGTAACCGAGACAAGTCTAAATGCTTTACTCGCTGCGGGTCGTCAAAAGCCGCCTGCAGACTATGATAAATTTCTTTATTGTCAATAATGTGTTGCCCCTGACCGAACTGCAAAACTTTTTCGATTTTTGGTCGATAGGGATCCGAAATTTCTATAGTTGCAATCCCGCCACAGTCCTTTGAAATAAAAAAATACTGTACATGAATAAATGGAAAATCGTAGACAGCTTTTTGAATCGTTCCTAATTGATGAAGGTTCATCTTCGCTACTAGTTTGTTTCTATTTTGTTCTATATCCATCCAGCGAATACCGTAAGACTGATAACAAACTAGATAATCTTGTTGCATGCCGCAGCTAGACGCGAAATGACCATCCGCGTCGTTTGGAAAAGGCCAGTTCTCCTGTTCCAAAAACTTCGGGTTCTGTTGTTCAGTAATATCAACTAATGTCACACCACCACTTCCAGCTTTGTAATTGATAACCATGTAATTCTTATATTGAAAAACTTCGGTAATCGGTGCACGTTTTAGACCTTGCGTCTGCCAGTTTTTTGCCGTCAAGCTACCTAAATACTTCGGTTGTAGCGGCCTACTGATATCAAAATAATCAATAGAATTATTTCGTTGTATTAAATACAGCGTATCCTCAACCACTAACATTTTATTGCTAACGATAGCCCCTTTAGCACTATCTAAAACCTGTGATGCGATAATGTTTAACTTTTCGTCCACCACCGAGAATCCAACGGTAGATGAATGCGCAGCCAACAAAAAATTGCCCAGTGGAATAACATTGGATAATTTTGCCGTCACACTTTCTACTCGCAAATCCGCCCCATTAAAGGAAACATGAAATAGCAGCATTTTAGGTAGCAATTCGCACATTTCTCCCCACTTTACAATATCCCCACCCTCGAACTCCGGAGCAATAAGGTGCGCGGAAATATAATAGTCGTTACCACTACCGGTAATTTGCTGCGCGATCACTTCTAACCGTTGCCCCTCAAAATAATAATAAAGTTCTAAGGCAGTCTTACCTGAGGTCAATACTGTGTCTGAATGTTTTGAATGTTCTGAATGATTTTCGATGGCATAAAGAAACGAACAAGTTTCGTCATGATTAGCCGTAATTAGGGTGTGTGATTCCGTCACTAAATAGCTAGATATGTACTTTCCATTGATCTGACTAACTTTATTTACAATCATTGAAATAAGCTCCTTGAGTCACCTTTTGTGGCTAATTTAAATCAACGATTGCTATTGCTTATTGCAAACAACAATTTTTGACCTACGAGAAGCAATAAAGGTAATTCTCTACATAAAAATCATTTTTATGGCGATAGAGTTTACTGGTTTACCGGGTTGGAATCTTGAAAGCCATCACAAAATGACACGACGGCTAGGGTGTCAGGCGGTTAACACGATTTTTATAGCGTTTTGCGATAGGTTCTAGGGCTCATACCGGTCCAATTTCGGAAGGCTTTACGAAAAGCGGGAGGTTCAGCATACCCTAGTTTTTCACTTATCTGTTTAATTGACAGCGCTGAGTTGCCAAGCAAGGTTGTGGCCTTTAAATGAAGGACACTATTTTTAATTTTGGAAAATGAACTTCGCTCGGCCCGCAAACGTCGATGCAAAGTTCTAGAAGACAAATGTAGCCGGTCGGCGGTCTCAGCCAGCGAGTAAAATTTAAAGTCACCATTCAATAAAATCATTCTTACTCTATGATGCCAGGTTTGAGCTAACGACCACTTTTCCAACTCTGATTCGCAAATAGTTTTGGCGCTTTCAAGGGTTGATTGATTGCCCATTTTGAGCGGCACCGTTAGCTTATCTCTAGGAATTTTAATCGTTGCCTTATTACTTGAAAAAAACACCTCTGTTAGTAAAGCTTGTCGATAATCATCAACCGATAAAGGCTCAGAAAAAGGAAAGCTGACCGACTCAATCGCCTCTAATTCCGGGGCAATATGATGCACCATATTGCATAACGCTGCGACCGCCGACTCAAGGATGGCGCGCTTACTGTCACCTAAATCATAACTCTCGCTTAACCATATAGTCAGATAAGAATCGTCTTCTTCCATATTCATACGAAGCAACGGAGTGCGAATGTTTAGGTAACGGGCAATTAAATTAAAAGCCTCGCCAATGTCTCTACTTGCCATAACCGCAAAACCGAGCATGCCATGGGTCGTTAAACCCAAGTTTTTTCCTACCATTAGCCCAAAGTCGCTTTTACCTGACAACTGGACAGCCGAATTAATCAAATGTTTAAAATCGCCAATGGTAATTAGCGAATTCTGGGAGGTTATGGCTTTAAACGTTAACCGATAGTTGGATAACCATTTATCAATATCAACGTTACTTTCCGCCAGCTGTTCAGCTACCTGCTGAATATAAAAGGTCGGTATTTGAAGCTTATCGTCAATCATAATCTAGTCGTTAATACCCTAACGTTAAAGTCATTAATTCATTATTAAAACCCGATGGCTAGTTCATATTGGCGGTTCTCAGGCCATTTGGCAAGAATTAACCCTTTATTGGCTAGCTATGATCACTAGACAATTTAGGTTACTGCTTATACTCAAACTTGTTAAGGCCTAATCTCAATCTTTTTAAGGCGTAAAAACATCCGTCATTTGCTAACCCTAGGCCCAAAATTGTTTAAATATATCAAACATTCATTATTTCACCTGCTCGGATTACAAGCTGCCATTTTTATCATTCTTGGTGGTGAATACATGGTAATCGGTTTAACATTTTCTATTATTTTCCTGGTGTTTGGCGATCTACTAGGTGGTGATGACAATAAAACCCCAGTCTACAATTACCCAAAACTTCTTACTTACCAGCTTTGGCTTGCATTGCCCCTGTTATTATTAATCGTATTCAGCGTAACTTGGCAGTTTTCCAATACCGATAGCTTCGGGTTTGGCGCATGGGTTGAGGAAAATACAGGTATACCAGTGCTTAACGATCGAGGTAATGCGGGCCCCATTCAAACCTTTTCGGGTATATTACTGACTGGGTTCTATATTGGATTAATCGGGACTATTACGGCTCACGAACTAGTTCACAGGACTAATGACAAAATATCCTTAGCAATAGGACGCTGGCTGCTTGCTTTTAGCTTTGATTCTAGTTTTTCGATTGAGCATGTCTATGGCCACCATAAGTACGTGAGCACAGCGACAGATCCCGCCACCGCTCCCAGGGGCCGTAACGTCTATCAACATATCGTAATATCAACCATCGAAGGTAATTTAAGTGCTTGGCAAATCGAAAAATATAGACTGGCGAAGAAGCAATTAGCTTTTTGGTCATTCAACAACCGACTGCTTAGGGGCTACACAATGACTATTTTTGCAATGTCCACGACTCTTGCTATTGGAGGTAGTAACGCGCTTTTAGTGGTGATTGCCGCAGGACTGTGGGGGAAATGTCTATTGGAGATAGTTAATTACATGGAACACTATGGATTGGTTAGGGATATTGGAACGCCGGTACAACCGAGGCACTCTTGGAATAGCAATAAACGAATTAGTTCTTGGGCGATGTTTAACCTTACTCGCCACTCACACCACCATGCGAAAGGCGCTTTACCCTTTCATAAACTGACGCCTATGCCAGATGCCCCGAAAATGATTAGTGGCTACTTAGGTACGATATTAATCACATTGATACCGCCGCTCTGGAAGAAGCTAATGGCGCCTCGCCTGAATCACTGGGATAACCATTTCGCTTCTGAACAAGAAAAAGAAATAATCCGTGGTTCTCAGTGTTAGCCTAGCTTGCTGCTCGAGAATCGCTTTTGACTAGGTGACTAAGAGTCTAAGATTCTAAGATTCTAAGATTCTAAGATTCTAATACTAAAGGTTCCAATTCAGAGTTTTTAACCTAACCAATAAATAACTCGAATTACAATTTCTAGTTGCGAAAAATTGACCGCTGCTATAAAGTCATATTTAAAACTCAGCCGACAAATTGACCTAATTATGTCCGACGTAAATCGAACCCTAGCCATATATAGAAAACTACAAAATTATCCCCTAGGCAATCGTATTTTTTCTTTAATGGTCAGTCGTGTTGCCCCCTACTTTGCCTCTATCAAACCTTATATTTCAGACTTACAGATCAACCGATGTAGCTGTGTCATAAAAAAAAGGAAGCGGGTTTTTAATCATATTAAAACCGTTCATGTCATTGCTATTTGCAATGGGCTTGAGATGGCTATGGGAGTAATGGCTGAAGCATCTGTCCCCAAAAATCTGAGGTGGATACCGAAAGGTATGACGGTTGAGTATTCGGCAAAAGCGGGTACCGATATTGAATGCGTCGCTGAGGTAAATCCCCAAGACTGGAAACCAGGGAATATGCTCGTAGCTGTTAACGCATTTGATTCTAACGGCACAGTGGTAGTTAGCGGACATATAAAGTTATGGATTACCGAACGCAAAGTTTAACTGAGAGAGTGTGATACATTGAATAAAAATAATACCGAAAAAGCGCGCTCTTTAGTTGAAGGCATTTCGGAATCAACCGCAGCCTGCTTAATTACTATGGTACAAGGAAATTTGCTTTCGTTAACCATAGGACATTTAATTATTGCTTCACAAACCGGTGTAATAGCAGGAATAACGACCTTCGCTGTTTCCTTACTTGCGCAGGTAAGACGTCGTTGGATCATCCATGTGTTATTAGCAATAACCACAGCTATCGTTGATTTCTTAATTCACCCAGGTTCATTCGGCGGTGTTGCCTGTGAAGCAATACTAACGGGAATTGCCGCAGGTCTAATGTCATTTCTGGTTACCAGTTTAATGACAAAGTTTAATTCTCGTAGGAAAAAGTCAATTTCCTAAGTGTCTTTTTTGACGCAAAAAAAAGAGTTGCAAAGATAAATGGCTCGCTGACCGATGGGCCGACTTATTCCCCAAGAAAATATTTGAGTCAGCTTTACGATCGATTTTGTTATTTGGTGTCATATTCTACGAAGCCGCCTAGCTATTGATCTTTTATAAACATAGGGTCATGATAAGCTACTTTTTTAATCTGATGTTTGCCTATTGTTGAGTCATTATGAAAAATAGAACTAAGTGGTTTATACGATTAGCTGCAGCAATAGTAAGCGTTACAACGATTTATCTACTTGCTCCCTGGCAAGCCGGATTACATTATTTAATGCCGCTTCCTGCGACCGTTGATGAGCAGGTAAAAGATGCTATAGCGAAAGGGTTTGATGGCATTATTGTTTATAGCCAAAAAGGTGGGAAGGATGCAGAATTTTATGCGAGTGGTTGGCATAATAGAGATGAGAAAATCCCAGCTTATCCCGAAGCCTTTTTTAAGATTGCTAGCATTGGAAAACTTTACAACGCCGCAGCCGTTACCAAACTGGTAGCTCAAGGCTCGCTATCGCTCGAAAAGACACTTGCTCAATACTTACCGTCACTATCAGGCAGAATTGAGTATGCCAATCGTATTACTTTGGCGATGTTAGTAAAACATCGAAGCGGAATACCTAATTACACCGACCACAAAGACTTTTCTTGGTCTGAATCTTCAATAGGTAGTGACGCTAGTTTAGAGCTAGTGCTTGATACGCCAGCGGATTTTGAACCCGGCAGCGATTACGGCTACTCTAATACAAACTACCTTTTACTTACCAGAATTTTGAGCAATACGCTCGGATATGAGCACCATCAGTTTATAAAGAATGAAATACTCTCCCCCCTCGCTCTCGAACATACATTTTTTTCAGTAGATGATGTAGATATGACTCAGTTAATGAGTGGCTATTATGTCGGCTATGAGGACGATTTCAAAACACTTAAGCAAGGTTATGTCGCTACCGCAGAGGATGTCGGCATATTTTTAAGAGCCTTGAACGACGGTTCTTTATTTACCGAAAAAGAACAACAAATATATACTTCAATCTACAAATATGAGCATACCGGCTGGGTATTAGGTTATTACAGTATTGCTCGCTATCATAAAGATATTGATACTGTTGTTATACAGTTTGTTAATACCGTAGGAGGCAATACACTAACCCATGCAGATGTTATCTATTCACGAATTGTTAAAATTTTACGTGAGAATCATGCTGAGACTTAGGCCAATGACGTTTGACCTTTAGCCCCGTAACTTAATTAACTGTTGTTCTTTTTTAGTCATTTTAGCAACCACTAAATCAAACGAGTTATCAATCATTCGTTCAATTTCTCCATTTGGAATTGAACCATCGAGAATAATGGTATTCCATAGTCGCTTATTCATATGATACCCAGGAATCACAGCAGCAAAAATATCTCTTAATGCCGCCGCTTCATCGGGATCACATTTTAAATTCATCCACCAATCAAGGTTGCCCTGACCATCACCTTTTCCCATTTTACCAAGCGCTAGGGTAGCAAACATCTTCCCCCTTACTTTGAAAACCGACACGTCAGGACCAAACGGATATTCTTCGTTAGTAAAGGGTTTGTCTAATAAATACAGTCTCGCTTGATTATGCTCCATAATAGCTTCTCACCTGTTCGTTTTTCTAATAATAACCAAAACAATCGACAATACGAAGCCATTTTTGTGCTTCAACAAAATGCCGCCCGTCGCTGCCACTCTGCTGCCAACGCCACAACAAAAGCGGTGACTAAAAGAAACACAGTTGCAATAAAAGAGAGGCTATTGAAAGCTAACAATAAAATCACTAGCGCTGCTATTACGTAAAGCCAATCTGAAGCAATAATCGCGAGCACTGAAAGTCGAGGTTGTTGCTTGCGACTCGAAAACCACAATAAATAACCCGCGAAAACAAACAACCCAACTGCAGACAACACAATATAGATGTTATTGATACTAGCAAAGTGAGCCGACCAAAAATCGGTGAGCGCTATTAATGTTAGCGCACAGAATGTTGAGAAAATGGCGTTAAAGCGAAATGCATTTTGAAGATTGGCGTTAATTTCCATGTTTTACCTCGTTGGCAGTAGATGACGGCCAGAACTGACAATTGATCCGTCACATTAATTGATAATTCACTATTTCAGCGAACTCGATACACTTAAAAAACATATAGCAAGCAACTTTAAAAACATATAGTAAATCAATTTACTTTAAAAAGCTATAGTAAAATGCTAACATCACTAGTAATGATAAAACGTAGTCACAAACAAAACTGTTCTTTAGCTTTCGCTGCAGACATAGTGTCTGAAAGGTGGACACTGCTTATTGTAAGAGAGCTGCTCTTAAAGCCATGCAGATACGGCGAGCTGCTAACAAACCTTGAGGGAATGGGCACTAACCTTTTGGCTTCTCGTTTAAAAGAGTTAGCGACGTTGAAGCTTATTGAAAAAAACGCTAGCAGATACCAATTGACCCCATTTGGCCGAGCATTGGAGCCTTCAGTTCTAAATCTAATCCGTTGGGGTTTGAGTTTATTGCCATCGTCAACCAACACTAATTATCTGCATCGTAACGAATGGGATATTCTGGCGATGAAAGCACTTTTTAATAAGTTGCCGAGCGAGTTCGGAGCAATAGTGATGCAACTGAATATAACCGATGAGCAGACAGATAAAGCACTAGTGGCATGGATAGAAGTATGCGCCGAACAATTTAAGTTTGGCTTTGATCAAGCGCATGGAAAAATTAATGTTCATTGGACCAAACCACTCGCCTTGTTATCGACTGAAAACCCGGAACAATACCTTGATGATTCAGCGGAATTACCAGCGCTTAGTAACTTTTTAGCCGCTTTTAAGCGCGCTAATGACCTTTGAACGATGAGCTTCTTTAAATGATGATAAGCCTGTTATGATTTCCTGCGCTAGCCATGACTATTTCGAATCAGCCTGTGTGTATCATTACGATTTGCTGGTAGAACTAAAACATGGAGAGTGTTTTTCTGGCCGAGCCGAAACGATTAGCTGTACTGATAAACAGGAATTCCTGCACCTTGTAGTGCAAACGGAAACCATTCTGCTAAACCTTGAAGATATAAAAGCGGTACGGGTTCAAACCTTAAATGCAAGATTTAGCTCTTTTGAACCATAATTCCGGCCTTGTTAACCCCTTAGAATCCTTGCGAAAACGCCCTTCATTGACTACGCTTTATTTAGTTTAATCATTTGTGCATAAAGGGCTGCTAGAACAAAGGTAACCGCTAAATTCACTGACTTTTCTCTAATTGAGTCACCTTGAAATAGCAGCGGCAAGCCGATAAGCAAATTTATGATAAAAGCGCTAAACAAAACACTCCTATCAATAGCAATCTCTGCAACTGGCCTTTGCTCGTTGCCGCTTTTCGCTGAAAATGAGATGAAACAAGTGTTTTCAATGTCACTGGATGAATTATTAGATGTAACAGTCATTGTCGCTTCGCAAAAACCAGAAACCATTCTAGAAACACCCGCAATCGTATCCCGATACAATATGGCCGACATGGACGGTATGGGGCTTCATTCCTTAATCGATGTTTTACGATTTATCCCAGGAGTTCTGGTAGAAGACTCCCTTTCAGGAACTCTTAACGTTCAAATTAGAGGCTTATCGGATAGCAATAATCAAAAAGTACTATTCTTGCTCAACGACATTCCCTATTGGATGCCTTCTCATGCTGATATCCCCCTTATGGGGATCCCTTATGAGTCAATCAGTCATATAGAAGTTATTCGAGGTCCTGGGGCGGTTATATATGGCACCAATGCTAGCGCTGGCGTGATAAAAGTTTCTACTAAACAAAACGCTGATAATTCCGTTAATCTAAAACTTGGTTCCAACCATTTTCTAAACGCTGCGATGCGGCTCAGCCATTATTTTAACGACGATAGCTATGTTCACTTTTCTGCGGAAAAGCAAACTTTCGATGGTTACGACGCCACTATTATCAACGCAACGGCTCCTACAACATTTTTACCAACGGATAGTGGAACGGTAAAACGCGCATCGGAGTTTGAATCTGCTATGCTCGAAGCCGGTTACCAAGAGTGGCGTTTCATTGCGCACACTTTCAAGTCCGAAAACCTAAATAGCTCGACAGCTTCAATTGTAGATACTGGAAAATATGTTCATGAAGGAAACCTATTATCACTATATAGTCATTCGGTTCTTCTCTTTGTAATATAGATTACAGCTGACAGGTATCTGTCAGTGAGCAGAACATGCACTCTTTGATTACGAATAAATCATCACAACCACTCGATGGTCGCCGCTTTGTTTTCGAATGATTGAGT
>CAJQOL010000092.1 GCA_905479925.1 uncultured Kangiellaceae bacterium
ACTGACTTATCCAAACACAGTCAAAGAAAGCTAGATTCTGTGGCAAGACAACTCAACGAACGACCAAGAAAAACTCTAGAGTATAAAACGCCCGCAGATAAATTAAATGAGTGTGTTGCGTCGACCGGTTGAATTCACAGATTAAATCGCTCACTGACAACAGCTTTCATTTGCTCCCTATTTCTAGGTGGTCGAGGCCCTTTTCCTTGAGCTCCTCGGTCGTGCCCTTTACGCCTTTCACTCTTGTCATGATCTTTTCTGGCTCTTGGTTCAGGGATTGGAACCGAAAATGAAAAGACTCGCCACCCGGCTTCATTAACCTGTGTATTAAAAAAGTCCTTCTTCGGCTCCGGTTGGCTCGCGCAACCAAGTAATAAAAAAACGATAATCAGGGGGATTGATTGTTTCATGCTAGTTCATATAAATGGGGTTATTCATGGATAACATTGATTATACGGTCGATTTTGTAAAGAAGATTAGACCCAGTGTAAAGATACGTAAAGTCACTCTAAAATATCAACTTTAATTGTCTGGTTGATAACCACGAAGTTGTTATATACTGGAGTTGCATTGCTCTTAACCTACGGATGTTTTATGAGTTTTCCTGCGGGTGACAAGCTACGCTTGAAGTGCCTCAGAGCAGATAGAAAATAGTATTTAATTTGATTGACAGGAGACTTGTATGAAACTAATAAATTCCATTAAATGGATAACCTCCCTAGCATTGCTAGTCACATTAACACTCCCACCAACGCTAGCTGCAAAGAGTGAGCAATCAGGCCCAATGACTGACAAGTTATTCTCTGGCATGAAACTACGTAATATAGGCCCGGCTTACATGTCGGGACGAATTGCTGATATTGAAGTCGACCAAAAGGATCCTTCCACTTGGTACGTGGCGGTTGGCTCCGGTGGTGTATGGAAAACCGACAACGGTGGTATTACTTGGAAACCATTATTTGACTCTCAAGCCGTTTACTCAACAGGCGATGTGACCATCGACCCGAGCAACTCCAATATTATTTGGGTAGGTACCGGCGAGAATAATGGCGGACGCCATTTAAGTTTTGGCGACGGTGTTTATCGCTCCCTAGATGGGGGTGAGACTTGGAAAAATATGGGGTTGAAAAAGTCAGAGCATATCTCCGACATAATTGTTCACCCGAATGATTCCAATACCGTGTGGGTCTCTTCTCAAGGACCACTGTGGACTAAAGGTGGTCAGCGAGGCCTTTTTAAAACAGTTGATGGTGGCAAAAACTGGAAAAACGTCCTAAAGATCGACAAATGGACCGGTGTAACGTCTTTAGTCATTGACTCTCGAAATCCTGATAAGCTATATGCGGCGAGCTGGCAGCGGCAACGTACCCTTCCAACTTATGTTGGTACCGGCCCCGGCTCAGCCATTCATACCAGCGACGACGGCGGTGAAACCTGGCGTAAATTATCAAAAGGACTGCCTGAAGCCGATATGGGTAAGATCGGTTTAGCTATTTCAAAAATTAACCCAGATGTTGTTTACGCTGCTATTGAAATTAATCAGCGCAAAGGTGGTTTGTATCGCTCTGACGATAGAGGTGCTAGTTGGACTAAAATGTCTGATGCTGTTGGCGGTGGAACGGGCCCTCACTATTATCAAGAAATTTTTGCAGACCCTCATCAATTCGACCGAATTTATATGGCAAGCAACTACACCCAGTACAGTGACGATGGCGGAAAAAGTTGGGCACCGTTAAATGCTAAGAACAAACATGTGGATGATCACGCAATGGCATTTCATCCGACGGATGATGATTTTATGTTAGTGGGTAGTGACGGTGGAATTTACGAAACCTGGGACGACATGGACAAATGGCGTTTCATTTCTAATATGCCGATTACTCAGTTTTACAAAATTGCGGTAGACGATAGCAAACCTTTCTATAATGTTTATGGTGGCACCCAAGACAACTCTTCTCAAGGTGGACCTTCCCGTACTACTAAGACTCATGGCATAAAAAATAACGACTGGTTTTTGATCCTCGATTGGGATGGCCACCAACCAGCGACGGAACCAGGTAACCCTGATATTGTTTATGGTCAACGCCAACAAGGCAATCTAGCGCGCTTTCACCGTAAAACAGGCGAGTATGTTTCTATTCAACCTCAAACTAAGCCCGGCGAGCCTGGTGAGCGATACAACTGGGACGCACCGATTCTAGTTTCGGCACACAATCCCCAGCGCCTGTACCATGCTTCTCACAGAGTATGGCGGTCAGATGATCGAGGAAATAGTTGGCAGACAATCTCTGGTGATCTCACTAAAAATGAAAATAGAATGCATATGCCCGTTATGGATCGAACTTGGTCTGTTAACTCCGGTTTTGATATATTGGCAATGTCTAATTTTAATACCATTGCCAACATAGCAGAATCACCTCTCGACGAGAAAATACTCTATGCAGGAACTGATGATGGGCTTATTCAAGTCACTTCTGATGGTGGTAAGACTTGGAAGCGTTATGAGTTAGATGATATCAGTGGAATTCCAGCAACAGCTTATGTTAATGACATTCGCGCTGACCTATTCGATAAAGATACGGTTTACGCTGCTCTTGATAATCATAAATATGGTGATTACAAACCTTACCTAATTAAAAGTACGAATCGCGGAAAATCTTGGAAATCTATTGCATCCAACTTACCTGCCAAACACTTAGTTTGGCGAATTGTTCAAGACCATGTGAATAAAAACTTACTCTTTGTTGGAACAGAGTTTGGATTGTTCTTTACGGTTGATGGCGGAAAAGCTTGGACAGAATTAACGGGTGGTGTGCCAACTATTTCATTTCGTGACGTAAAAATTCAGAGAAGAGAAAGTGACCTCGTTGCCGGTAGTTTTGGCCGCGGTATTTATATCCTTGATGACTATTCTCCCCTTAGAGCAATCACTAAGGAACAGTTGAAAAAAGAAGCGCTGCTATTTGCATCCCGCGATGCCCTTTGGTATCTGCCAGAAACGATGCACACTGACTCGGCAGGGGATTTTGAATTTCGAGCTGAGAACCCAGAATTTGGTGCGACCTTCACCTATTATCTCCGTGATGGTATTAAGTCTCGAAAAGATCAGCGTGAAGAAAAAGAAAAGAAAAATCTAAGCAAGAAAAAATACCCACTATATCCATCATGGGAAGAAGTAGAGTCGGAACTCAGAGAAGCTGAACCAGCAGTTTACTTACTCATTAAGAATACTCAAGGGCAAGTGATTCGTAAAGTTGATGGTAAAGCTGACAAAGGCATTCATCGTGTCACTTGGGACTTACGATTACCTTCTGCGAACGCTCTTGGAACGGGTCCTAGTTTCTTTGGTGATGTCGGCCCGCTAGTTGCTCCAGGAAACTATACCGCTTCACTATTCACAACGGTTGATGGTAAAGCTAGAGAGTTAGCAAAACCTGTAGGCTTTAAAGTGAAACCAATGTATCAAGAAACCGTTGCAGGTGCTGTATCACCCGAGCAACGCTCTGCTCTATTATTAGAGGTTGAAGACCTCAGACGAAAAGTCTCTATGGCTTCTAGTCAAACAAGTGATCTTCAAGCTCAATTGAAATCTTTCCGAATAGCTTTAGATCGTTCGAGCGCGGTAGCTGGTGATATGGAAACGAAATACCAACAACTTCGCATGGCTGTTTTTGCCGCGCAAGAAATGTTGTATGGAAAGCGTTCTAGAAGCGGAATGGGTACGTCTCCCGCCAGTATTTCAAGTCGTCTATTTATGATTGAATTTGCCCGAGCAAACACATGGGGTCTGACAGAAACTCAAAAGCAACAGATGGCCTATGTAAAAGACGCTATCAAAGTATTACAACCTAGGCTAGATAACTTGTTACAGTCAGAGTTTCCAGCGTTCAGACTGTCCTTGAATAAAGCGGGCGCACCTTGGGTCCCTGAAGGGGTAATGGAAAACACAGCGGATGATCACGTCGAGATCGACTAATCCCAGACTAACAATAAAACCGATAGGCGCAGTCAATAGAATGAAAGCACAAGTGTTGTTTAGGAAGCTCCATTATTGGGGAGCTTTCATTATTGCCGTACCTTTAGTGATCATAATTGGGGCCGGTATTCTACTTATGCTAAAAAAAGAGATTGAATGGATTCAACCTCCCAATCAATATGGCATTGAAAGAAATGCCGTTCCGATGGCATCGATGCAAGCGTTATTTGATGCCGCGGCAACAGTAAAAAAGGCAGGCTTTACCGATTGGAATCAACTAGAACGTGCAGACTTAAAACCAGGCAAAGGAATTATTAAATTTGTCTCATCAACCAATTGGGAAGTACAAGTTGATACACATACGGCGAAAGTTTTACACGTTGCGCAGCGGCGAAGCGATGTCATTGAATCAATCCATGATGGCAGCTGGTTTGCTGACTGGATGAAGCTAGGTCTATTTTTACCCGTAGGTATCGCATTTTTTATTCTATGGCTAACGGGGGTTTATTTATTTGTATTAACGGAATACAAAAAGTTTATGAAAAGAAAAAAGGGATCACATAGCAAAGGAAAAAAGAGTTAATGTAGAGTGTTCTATGCAAGCTACCTCTGCTAGGAGCCTCTAAGAGCTCCTGATATATCGACATGCACCTGAAGTTATGTAGTCTTCGTCGAAGCAAAGTCGCACCTAAACTCTTTAGATATCTAATTGTTATGCATTTAGCCGTTGTCCTAAGGAAAATGAATGGGGTTGCGTCCTTAATTGCTGTACGTCAGACTTGTCTAGGATAAATCTTGAATAAGTTCCCACCGGACCAAGAGGGAAAAACAGACCGAGTCAACGGTTTGATTAATTTTTGTTGTTACTTAACAACCCATAAAAAAAGGGCGAACCTGAGGTTTGCCCTTTTCTGTCGTCAATCCAAAGAGGCTTGACTTAACCAATTAGTCGATGGACTAAACGGCTACGATGTTCTCTGCTTGGGGACCTTTTTGACCTTGAGTTACTGTGAACTCAACTTTTTGGCCTTCCGCTAAAGTTTTGAAACCGTCACCTGAAATTGCTGAAAAGTGTGCAAAAACGTCCGCGCCGTTTTCTTGCTCGATGAAACCAAAACCTTTAGATTCGTTGAACCATTTAACTGTACCAGTAGTAGTAGACATAGTGTTATTCCTATAAAAAAATTAAGTTACCTAAATTAGGCAGTATTGCTAGAAGATTTGCTGTTACTTAGATAAAACAGGACGAGCTACTATAGAATAATTCATAAGAACTAATGCACTAAAGGTAGAACTTCGAAATGGTATAAATAAATTTTGAACGTACTTTCAAGCTGAGCGAATTATATACAGTTGTTACCTTCTGTCAATCATAAAATTAATTATTTCGACTATTATAGATTGAGAGCTGGCGGAACTTAGCCTAACTTAACCGATACTCTTGCTCAAGGCACCGTTTCGTTCGCTTTTCGGGTTTTGGTAGCCTCGAAATCGGTTAGCAAACTAATCAGAATAAGTTTTCATCTCATCTATTGGCAGTTGCAATACAACTTCCGCACCTTGCTGGTTAACTCGGTTGTTTAGTTGAATGGAGCCATTGTGGTTTTGTAGGACCTGTTGACATAAAGTTAGCCCAATCCCACTCCCCGATTTTTTAGTGGTATAAAATGGTACGAATAAATTATCTAGGTTGGCAATACCTGTACCTTGATCTTTGATTTTTAATTCTAGATGTTTTTCATCAAAATAGGCCGAAACCTCGATTGTTTTATGACCTTTATCACCCATAGACTCCCTAGCATTCTTAAAGAGATTAATAAAAACCTGTTCTAATTGCTGGGGATCGGCTTGAATTGAAAAGTCGAACTCTTGATTGTCCGACAAGTTATGCTCAAAAGTACAATCGTCAAATAAACTCATTAGTTGAATTAGTTTATCGCGCCAATTGTACGGTTGTTTATTGGCCTTAGGCAGGTGTGAAAGTTGACTATAACTTGTAATGAATTGGTTTAAGGATTCGGCGCGCTCCTTAATAACACAAAGACCATCAGTAAATTTTTCGACATCCGATACTTGCTTTTCCTTTTTGATTTTCCGAAGCATCGTATTACTAAATGTTGCGATTGGCGTTAAAGAGTTATTTAATTCATGGCTTAAAACTCGCAACAGGTTCTGCCAGGCTTCCCGTTCCTTTTCGCGTAACATCCTGTCGGCGCGAGTGAGTAGATAGAGCTGATGTTCTTTATTATCACTATAAAATCGATCTCGATATAGAAAATACTCGCCTGCAATATTATTCCGTTTTATTTTAACCACACCAGAGTGCTCTTTTTCAACAAGATCCGCCATACCAATATCCCTTAACTGATAGCCCTCACTTAGATCACGGTCAAAATCAAATCCTTGTCGCGCGGCGTCATTCATTATTGCCAGTAACCCTTGACTGTCAGTTGCAATAATCAGTGCGTCCATTTGCTGCATGACTTTTTCTAAAAGTAACTGACTTTCTTCAGCTTTCAATTTATGTTTATGCAGATTATCTGAAAGCCGATTAATCAGATTGAGTAGATCTTGAAAAGCGGGGTTCGATTGTTTTCTTCCACGTAAGGTGTAGTCTCCATCAATCATAGCTTCTACTAGATTTGAAAGTGTTTGCAATTGAAAGTTAGCACGACCTTTTCCAGTGATTGCTGCATAAGCTATTAACAATAAAAAAATAATCGCAAAAAAACTAATTAAATAATAGGAGGCACCGGCAAAACGAAGAGATACAAGCGCTAAAATTAGGCAAGGTACACTGGCAATTAATACCAGCCCGGCCTGTTCGTTCGCATAACCTTTAAATGGATTAAGTCGGCTTACAAAACTTATGATTGTTTTATATTGGCTAATGACTCGCTTATATTGGCTAATGGCTTTCTTATTATGGTTAGAAATGGTCATGTCTTATTCAAGACCATATTTTTGAATTCGACGATAATAACCGCTCCGGCTTAGGCCCAGTGATTTAGCTGTTTCGGTTACATTACCCTCGTGTTGGGCGAGTCTGCTAACTAGTACCATCCGTTCTATTTCATCGATAGTCGCTGTACCATCGTCAAGGTTTGACGTTGAGCTTGAGATTTCGCCATTAAGACGGAGATGGTCGGGTTCAATTTGGCTGTCTTTACACACAAACAATACCCTTTCCATTAAGTGACTTAGTTCCCGAATGTTACCAGGCCAAGAATAATTAACCATTACTTTGAGTGATTGTTCGGACAGTTTTGGCTTAGGTTTATTATATTTCTGGCTGTATTTATCCAAAAAATAGTCGGCTAGTGCGGGCAAGTCACTGGTTCGCTCACTGAGGGAAGGCACTCTAATTTCAACGGTGTTAAGTCTGTAATAAAGATCCTGCCTAAATTCCTTCAATTCTATAATTTCGTTTAAGTTAGCATTAGTGGCAGAAATAATACGTACATCGGCGTTAATTGTTTTGCTACTACCAACCCGTTCAAACTTTTTTTCTTCTAAAACTCTAAGCAATTTTGCCTGTTGGTTGAGTGGAATATTGGCTAGTTCGTCTAAAAACAAAGTGCCTTCTTCAGCTAACTCAAACCTACCGATTCGGTTTTCTTTAGCATCGGTAAATGCCCCTTTTTGATGACCAAACATCTCACTCTCAAACAGGTTTTCACTGATAGCCCCCATATTGACCGAAACAAATGCCTGCTCGAAACGTGCTGATGCTTGATGGACAAACCTGGCTAACATGCTCTTACCGGTGCCGTTATCGCCGGTTAGTAATATATTCATATCCGACTGGGCGAGATCACCTAAGGTCGTTAACAAATCTTTCATCACACTCGACTCAGCAATGATTTCATCACTTTTAGCGGGATGTTTCTCTCCATTAAGTAGCCTATTTTGCTGCTGTAATCGGCTCGCCTTTTTCTCAACACTTGAAAGCTTTAGCTGGGTCTGGATAAGGCACAATAGGCGCTCATCATTCCAGGGTTTTTGTACAAAATCATTGGCACCCGATTTAAGCGCCTCTACCGCAATATCAATGGTTGCCCACCCGGTCATAACAATAATTGGGAAACTGCTATCCATTTGAGTGAGTGTTTTTATTAAGGTTAACCCCTCGGCGCCAGAGGTAGTATCCCGTTTAAAATTCATATCGGTGAGCAATAGGTCGATATTTTGCCTATTAGCAATATTGGCAACTTCCGCTGGGGACGCGGCTTGAATAACGGTGTAACCTTCTTCGGTCAATAGAAACTCAAGACCGGCAAGCACATTATTGTCATCATGAGCAATTAGAATGGTTTTGTTCATGAGATTTCTTTTTAAGCGCTCTTTCGTGTTAGTAACATAATGTCAATTGAGCAAGCTAAGTCTACGTAAGGCTCTAGCTTGCTGCAACTGATATTAGGTGGTCATTTTATTATTAATGAGTATCGATTGGTCTATTCGTATCTCAGCGCTGTACTTGGCTCCATTTGAACTGCCCGTTTAGTCGGTATGTAAATGGCAGTCATCACCACTAGACTTAAGGCAATTGAAACGCCCGTCGCTAATGCTAAGTAAAGCCCACTTGGAATACCTGCACCGCTAAAGTTATTGAAAAGATAAGCGATTAAAGAAAATAGAAACAGTGCCAAGCCAAGACCAATCACTAGCTGCCAGCTACCTTGTTTTAAAAACATTGAAATAACATCTTTATCGGTAGCGCCAACCGCTCGCCTGATACCTATTTCATGGGCGCGCCTATTGACAGAGTTTGATGTTAAACCATAAATACCCGTTAGTGCCAACATTAACGCAAATGCACCAACCCCAAAGGTAAGATCTGAAGTGACTTGCATCATATCTTTCATCGAGCTTATGTTTTGCTCTGCTGGCTCATGCCGCCAAGGCTCAATATTCTTGTCGAGTGAAAGCAACACTTGGTAAAAAGACTCTTCCGCAGCTACTTGTTGACCGACATACTGGTAAAGAATAAATTGGTACCTTCGGGGAAATTGATATCCAGAAATATAGACTCTGTCATTAGCATCGCTAGTGGTTAGCATTCCTGGGGTTTCAGTTAGCATGTTTTCAATCACCCCGACAATCGAAAACCACTCTTCCTTATCGTCAATGTTAAGTCTTACTCTTTGTTCCAAGGGAGATGTCCCGGGCCAATAATGCTCGGCCATAGACTGACTAATAACAACCGTCTTTAAGGCATTGGCATTATCTCTTGTATCAAGATGCCTTCCCTGCAACAATTTTGGTCCATAGAAATCCATATTGCCTATCAGGCTGATTACATCGACTTTATTGGGCTCGCCTGAGTCAATTAATTTAGCGTCATCAATATAGACTTCTTGTTCGGAGAAAGATGTTTTTACTACTGCATTAGCCACATTTGCCTTGCTTTCAATGCGACGCTTAAAGGTTTCAAAATAAGCCAATAGTTGTTCGTTTTCTAGATATTTATCTTCGGGCAAATAGATGTTTGCACTCATCACTTGATTAAAGTTTTCATTGGTTTCAATGCTGAGTAAAAACTGTGAAATAAAAGCAGAAAAAGATCCCATCATCATGAGTAGTGAAATAATAAATATTTGTGTGGTCACCAGTATTTTAGACATTCTTCCTGCTTTTTTGCCTTGAGCGCCGCGGGTACCGTCTCGCAAGGTAATATTAATATCTTGATTGGCAGCTCTCCATGCAGGAATAAATGACGCTAAAAAAAGTGTGATCAAGGTAAAACCAATCGCCATTAATAGGGTTGGCATATCCATGCCCCAATGCCACCAAAATGCCAAGCCACCGCCAAACTTAGAGTGAAAAAGTGTTTCGGTAAAGTTGAGTAACTCGGCAACTAACAAGACAGCCAATGTACTACCAAGCAAGGTAATAATAATGCCTTCCCACATGATTTGTAAGGTTAAACGACCGACAGGTGCGCCTAATGCTGCTCTAATAGCGGTTTCTTTTTGTCTTTCTATTGCCCTTGCTAATAATAAATTGCCAGTATTAATGCAGGCTAAAAGAAGTATAAAAAATGCCACTAGATTAAAAAAAGTGAACATTACGTTGCCTTCACCGTCGGTGCGTGAGTGCGGAAAGGTCATTAGTGTGGCGGTTAATTTGCCTTCTTCTTTTTGATGAAGTTTTGCGGTTTGCTGGTAAACAACGTTCATTGCCTGAGCTATTTCACCTTCAGCTTGGTCTTCGCTCATGCCCTTTTTTACCCTCGCAAAAACCTGAATATTGTTCATTGAAGAGGGGGGCAGCTTCGTTAAATGTTCGGGGATTGGGAGCCAAATCCTAGTATTTACCGGAAAACCATATCCCTCAGGCATGACACCAATAACGCTGGTTAAAACATTATTGATACGAATTTCTTTGTTAAGGACTTCGGGATCCGCTTTGAATTCATTTTGCCAAGTATAATAACTTAGAACAGCAACGGGGGTTGCCGATGGCAACATATCCGCTTCACTAAAACCTCTTCCCATTAATAGTCCGGTTCTTGAAAACTCGAATATATCTTTTTCAACAAAGGTAGTATTCACTGTTTTTCCAGCATCTCCAATTGACAAACGCTGCAACATTGAATCATAGATCCCAACTTCCGAGAGACTTTCTAAATCTTTTCTAATTTGTAAAAACTCATAGGCTGGAATTCGACGACCACTGCCATTAGTCTCAATTGAAAGGCTCCTAATTGAATCCCCTTCAGGTAACGGTAACTCTTTATAAACCAGGGTATATAAAAATGAAAAGGTATATAAGCTAATAGAAAGTCCGCCAACCAATACAAATATTGTTAGCGCGGTAAATCTGGGGGTTTTTAGTAGTAGCCTCAATGCATACTTAATATCTAATAATATCGACATAGATTTTTTCCTTTTATATTCAACTATTAAACAAGCGCTGTTTCGCGGTTATTCTTAGTATTTTGTTGCTTTCCCTTAACTGGGTTAACTAACATTGAGTCGGAAATTATCTGACCATCAAACATTTCAACCTGACGACTAGCTAATTCGGCAGAGCGAGGATCATGAGTTACCATACAAATGGTACTGCCAGCGCTGTGCAATTGCGATAACAGGTTCAACACCGCCTGCGCATTTTTTGAATCTAGATTCCCCGTTGGCTCGTCGGCTAGAATAAACGCGGGCTCATTAATTAATGCTCTTGCCACCGCAACCCTTTGTTGTTGACCTCCAGATAACTGAGAAGGGTAATGATTCTTACGGTGAATCATTTCTACCTTTTCGAGAACCTGATTGGTTTTTTCGATAATCGTATCTTTAGTTAAACCTTTTTGATAAGTTAGTGGTAGCATCACATTTTCTGATACCGTCAGATCGGAAATTAAATTGAAGGACTGAAAAACAAAACCGACTTGATTGTTTCTGATTCTTGCTCGTTCGTTCCTATTGAGCGAAGACACATCATGACCATCTAGTATATAAGTTCCTTCAGTTGCGCTATCTAATAAACCTAACAGTGATAATAAGGTCGATTTACCGCATCCCGATGGTCCGCTTAGCGAAACATACTCTCCTTTTTGGATAGTTAAGTTGATATTGTGAACGGCTCGGGTTTCTATTTCTTCTGTCACAAAGTGCTTACAGATATTATTCAGTTCTATCAAAGTTGACATTGTATTTTTCCTGTATAGTAATTCGTAATAATTCAATTAATTGATTAGTACTTGTTTATGCTGTTGGAAGCCGGATATGTCTGAAGTAATGATTGAATCCCCAGTTTTTAAACCCGACAGTATTTGAATATGAGTGACTGAACTTTTGCCAAACTCCACCGACTCCTTATAGGCAAACTGTTGATCATCGGACATTCTAAACAAGTTCACTTGACTGTTAGTTGGCGCAAATGCTGGCCGTTTTACAAACAGTGCATCATCAACCTGGCTAATAATTATGCGTCCTTCTACGTTAAGTTCTGGTCTTGCTTCACCGGGCAAATTACCTTTTAATTCAACATCAATTTGAACCATGCCAGCTTCTGCTCCGGGGTCAATGCGCGTAACCCGACCTGTTATTTCACTGGAGCGTGTATCAATGGTAACGGCTTGACCCAGTTGAATGTCTTTGATTTGAAGCTCTTGCACTTGAAGTTCAGCAAACAAAGAGTCTTTACTGGCAATGGTTGCCACACTTGCGCCTAGCGCCAATTGTTGGCCTAAAACCAGATCCGTTTTTTGAACGATCCCTGACATTGAAGATTTTACGGTTAAGTCTTTCACTTGCTGCTGCACACGTTGATAGTTACTCTCGCTTAGTTCAAGTCTTGCCTGCTGTGCAATTTTGTTGGCATTCATATTATCAATCATTTTTTGATTACGTTTTTTTTGCGCGAGCCAACGTTGCTTTTGATGTTTTACCGAAAGTTGGGTTCTTTTAAAATCCAATTTAGAAATCGATCCATTGCCCTGACTAATTAAAGCTGACTCTGCATCAAGTTGAAGCTTGGTGCTTTGATAGTTGTAGTGGGCCTGCTCAACATTGTTTTCCAAATCAACTAACTGCGACTCAAGCAAAACTAATGAAGCTTGCATCTCTGCTTCGGCAGCTTTAAGTTCCCAGCGAGCTTTATCAAGTTCTCTGTATAGCTCTGGGTTAGAAAGCTTTATTAAGGTTTGCCCCGTACTAACAAAACTTCCAGGCTTGACCATTATTTGTTCTACTCGTCCTGAAACCACTGTTGGAATCCAGCGAATATCCTGTGGCTTTAATACCCCAATAGCACGAACTTCGACTTTGAATTCACCTTTCTCAACTTTTGCGGTTTGTATTTTTTCTAACTCAACTACGTAGGAAGACTCTCCCAGAAACAGTTTCCCCCAAACACTTAAAGATATTAATAGCCCAATTGGAGCAACGTACCAATAGGTTTTCCACATAGGTTTCTGCTTTAGTTCTCTTTGTACATCCATATGACGACACTCGTTTAGTATTTATGGTATTAGTTAATACAAAGCACGTGCCAACACTATGAAAAGTCTTTAACAGGTTGTTATTATTGAGTTTTTACTGATTGGTGAGTTTTAAGTTATTTCTAGGTGTGTCGAATTCGGAACACTCGAGTGCCGGCTAGCGGTGCAATATCGAGACATCGCTTTTAAGCGGTAACATCAGTTTAAAGAAGTTAAGTGTTGATCATATGTTTAATAACGCGACCTTGACCGGTTATTTCATTGGTATGAGCTTCAACATCACAATAAATTGCATCAGTTGATTCGAGCGAAGCTACTGTTTGATGAGCAACACATCTCGGATCATTGAAACGAAAGTATCTTTGATTCATTCAATCAAACCGATTGTTATTTATTATCCTTAGATTATTTTATGATAAGCCTTCGAAGCTATGTTTCCATTGGTGGCGATTCTATTGGGAGTTTTACATCAAAACTTTTTTGATAGAGCTTTTTCTGATTTAGGTCATACACTTCAATCGTCCATACTGCCGGTTCTTTAATATCGGAAAGTTCTCGGAGAAGGCGCCACTTGCCCTTAGGGGAACCTGATAATATCATGCTTTTTAGGTAGCTTTTTTCTCCGCTTGGCGTCGTTTTTATCCACCGCATCGCTAATGAAATGTTGTCTCGATAGCGATCAGCACCAAAAACATTGAGTTCAAAAATTACACCGAATGCCGTATTTTCGATATCGTCTGTTTGGATTAAAGCGCTTTTGTTAATGAGATCGTAAACACTTTTGTTGCCGAACGATAGCCCTCCTTTATATGAAAACAAACCTTCGGTCACATTTTCGAGAGATACCTCTAATTCTGTTACGTCATATAGCTCGATAGCAAAATCCCTGACCTTCACGAATTCCTCTTGAGTCAAATTGCCCTCAGCCATCACCCAACTTATAGTTTCGGATACAATACCCAGAGCTTCATTAGTTTTAGACTTCGATTGCTTGTAGTATTGTTCTAGATCCATTAACTTTAGACAAAGATCGATATCCCTAGATTCTTCCGGTGCCATGCAATAGAATCTAGCCAACCTGATTCGGTTAGAGGGAGTATTGCTGAGTTCTGCTGCTCTATTCAGGTTATTTGAAGCTTTTATCCAATTTCGTTCAAAATTTTCGCCTTCCATATACATACGCCCAAACTTGGCATAAGCTGGGGCGTACGATAGTTCCGCGCTCTTCTTAAGATAATCTAGTCCTCTTTTTACGTCCTTCGTTTCTAGACTTCCGTTTAGAAAGTAGTCAGCAAGAAAATAATTAGATTCACCGTGATCTAGAGAAGCTGCTTTGTGATAGTAAGTAAGAGCTTTGTCCATATCATCGGGCACATTGTCTTCATTGGCCAAGCTTTTTGCTATGACATAAAAATCATTTGCAAGAGCTGACTTCGACGAAGACGAGGAGGGCGAGATTGTTGGAATAGGCAATTTAAGTGTTCTGACTAAGAAATCATAAGTCGTTGCAGCTTCATGTCTATCTCCGTTCCAATATTTATGACCATGTTCGGTATTTTCATAAAACATGGTCTCCACATTGTGTTTCCTTTCTTCGAGTACAAACTTAAATCTGTTGGAATGTTCGAAATCTGCGATATCGTCTAGCCGGCCAGCTATCAATAGAATAGGAGCTTTCAACTTTTCGTTTAAATAAATCGGCGAGTATTCCACCATATTCCTGTCGTATTTACCGGCGACCTTTTCGATAGACTCTCTAAATTTCTCGTCAGAGCGGTAGTTACTTGCATTAAATAATAGTGGTAAATCGTAGATTCCAAATGACGCAATTACGCAGTCATATTGCTCAGGATATTTTATCGCTAGCATAGCTGCGGAATATCCTCCATAACTGGCGCCAATTGAACACATATACTTAAACTGGTGTTTCTTTTTTACAAGATTTACCGCCGCTGTAATATCACTCTCAATTAACTTCCCAAATTCACCCACCCCCTGACTAAGGAACGCTTTTCCAAATCCCGAGGAACCTCTAAAATTAACTCGTAGCACTGAGAATCCGCGACTTGCAAAATACTGCACTTGCTTATTGAACCGGTCACTTTCCTGAACATCTATTGGCCCACCGTGGGGCATTACTAGTAACGTATTCAAATTATTAGCTTGAGGTATCGTCAGAAAAGCTTCAATTTCTACATTATCTGGCGTTTTAACTTCTAAGTGTTCTGAACGAGAAAACTTAATGTCAGCCAATTTTGAGAAAGAAACAAATAAGCGATTGATGAGGTCGTTTGTCCTGTCATAAATATAATATTCACCAGGTTGATCCGAGCCATTGACATAAAGTAAATAGGTATTTTTGTCATCAGATTGATCGATAAAAAAGGCATCCTTATTTTTGAATGTACTAGAAATTCTTTCTTCAAATTCGACTTTGCCTTTGTCAAAAAATACCGTTCGAACCAGGCCATGCTGTCTATAGGTGACATAATCAAGATCGCCCGAGCCCGTGAATCCTGCGGATTTTAAATCGTACTTAGGGTGTTGATATATAGTTTTTTCAAGTGCTTGCTTTTCAATGTTGAATTCTCTGAGGACGACCTTATCACTGTTTTTATTCGTTAAGACATACATCATATTCTCAGATTTGAACCCAAGAACTCCAAATCTATAGTCGCGATTCTTCAATAGGAAAATGGTTTTCCACTTGCCACCATTTATGTGGACGGACTTAAAATGACGAATTTTTGTCTTTCTATCATAGTCATACATAATGACTTGTTTTGCTCTGGGGTCATAACGGTATTCTCTAACTTCTTTGGCATTGTGTTTTAGCTTGACCGCATCGTCAAAATCATTTTTTATAAGAGCTTCTATTTCTACGGTGTAAAAATCATAAAAATAAGCACCGTTGGATGACTGCCTTCTTTCGAACATCACTCTATTTTTCTCTTCCGGTAATGTATAGATAAGGTGTCCTTCAGCTTCTAGTAATTTCAACTTTATTTTATTGTCGATGAGCTCACCAATCATTATTCTTTGATCGCCATCTTGTAGAAAAACGAAATATAGATACTGGTCGTTGAGCCAGTAGTATTCTTCTAGCGTGTTGTCTTTTCCAATTCGAAAAGAATAGACCGATTCACTTTTTGCATGGTCGATTAGCTCGATGAAATGGTCGTTTTTTGTCTTGTAGTGATTGGTAATATATTTACCACTCGGTGATAGCTTAACCATCGAGTTATCAGAGTTACTAAATAATGATGTTGAATCTAGTATTTGGGCGCTTGATGAATAGGATATAATAGAAAAAATGATAGCCAATAAAAACATCTTCATCATTCAGTACCCCCTGTTAAATTGAGAAACTCAAAGAATAGGTCCTCGCCTGGCCCTCCATAGGACATAGTATTTTGAGAGTATATGATTTCGTGCTTTTGTTTTAAAAACTCGAGAGCTTCAGAAGAACGATTGACTAACTCAGTACGATAGTACCTTGAATAGCCTCCTCTTCTTATGACCTCAATATGGCCGACGTAACTTATTTGACCGGGCGAAACGTTAAATTCCCAATATTCATCGTTGTCAAAATCAATATAACGGTAGTTATCGAGGTCTAGCCTATCGATAGTGTATTTGCCGGCCTTCAAATCAATGAGAAGATAGTTGGTTCCTTCCTTAACGTCATTCGAATTCAATTCGATATTCTGAGGACCCGAAATTCTGATTGTTTTGAGGCTTTGACTTGTTTGAATCCCTAATAAAACGAAGCCTTTATTTGCTTCTAACGTGATTTTATCACCTTGTTTAAGGGATGTGACTTGTGTTGCGCAAGCGTTTACGAAAATGATAACGGCTAAGATAAATAATCTTTTCACGGCTTTCCCTTTTTATTATTATTGTCAATTTCCTTAACTCTAACATCACTGAGAGTGATAGAGTGTGTGTTTAATGAGTTTCTTTCTTAGATGGCACCAAACAGCCATTAGATTCATTAACCAAACTGAGGTAAGACTAGCAGTTATGCAAAAAAATGTAAATGAGCCAGCGCAATGCCTGGTAGGCTATTACGCTGCGGCTTTCGGTCTGATTATGCGGGCTCGACACCTGACGGACTCATATGGGTTTTGTAATCGAGCCATCATACGCTAGTTGATTTAAATTCGATTTCACTCGAATAGCGGTATATTAAGAATAGTGTTTTGTTGATGTTTCTGTGGCCAAATGATTGCCGCGCTAGTGTAAAAGCCCAATTTATTCGCAAGAGATTTAAATATATTTTCGAATCGTTTAACGGTGCAATATCGAGACATCGCTTTTAAGCGGCAAGGTTAGTTTCAAGAAGTTAACAAGATTAGTGGATTATCTGGAAACAGATAAATATTGGCCGCAAATTACGAAATAACAGGGTCCGATCCTGAAAGCCGCATGCCATCTCATCCTCCATGTGGTCGAGCGGGGCGGCTAACAACCTCCTGGATTCGGGAAATATACCATTTGTTAAGTTCAACTCCATAGGAAGCTAATTGGTTAACGAGCATCGTCTGCATTTGCGAGCTAGCTTTAAGGGATTGCTCCGTTAATTTTCTTCCGAGGTCTGATTTCAAATGCTCTTCTAGATCCAGCGCTTGTTCGAGAGTGTAGCCGTCTAACATGCTCTTCGTATAGGCAATCGCTACTTCTTTTGGATTGAAGTAGTTACAACTTTTGATCGTGTATTCGCGATGAATTTTAACAATCTCTTTCCACTTCGGTGACGTTGGCGTAATGCCTCCAAAGTAATCAGGGTTACTTTTAAGAGCATCTTCAGCTGAAAGCGTCGCGGGAGTTTTGTGGCATTGATTAACTGAATGCTGTAATACTTCATCAATCCTAACTAGTGACTGTATTGAACTGAATAGATCTGAAGGTATGTTTTCTTTAGCGGATAGCCCAAATGACAAAATTGTTACGGATATTACGGCGAGTGCTCGCATGGAGAATGTCCTTATAAATAGATATACGAGAAGCAGTCTACTAATTGTATAGCAATATGACAAATCGAATTATTCAAGCTTACTAAGGACCAAGCAACTAAAGTTGGTTTTTCTCTCCCTTTTTAATACCCTTCTTGTTGCGCAAAAATCTTCAACAATAAAATAATATCTCTTTCTATTAATAATTCTTGACCATTAAATATTGCTAACGCGTTCTCTCAAATTCGTTCTAGGTTACATACTTTCATTTTATGAAGATTAAAAATTTCCTGTAATAGAGACTACATCTTTCTGTAATAAATCTTGGCTATTGTCGCGTTCTTTAGAACAGAGATTCTAAATTACGTTCCGGTATTCAAATAAAAGATTAATTACCTAAAGGAAATCAAGACATGCTAAAAAGATCAATTATCGCTGCGTCATTGGCGGCTGCGTTAGTGCCGCAAGTTAAAGCTGACGTCTTTATATCAGAATATATCGAAGGTAGTAGTTTTAATAAAGGCATCGAGTTATTTAACTCTTCAAGTGCTTCCATCGACCTCTCTAGCTATGAGCTAAAAATATATTTTAACGGCAATACATCCGCCGGTAGAACGATTCAGTTAGAGGGAGATATTCCAGCAAACAGCACCTTCGTACTAGTACACTCAAGCGCCGACACCGCAATGCTCGACGTAGCGAATCAACAAGCAAGCGGCAGCTGGTATAACGGCGATGACGCGATTGTTTTAGAAGAGTCGGGGACTGTAATTGATAGCTTCGGACAAATCGGCGTTGACCCAGGTTCGAGTTGGTCTAGCAACGGAGTTAGCAGCGCAAATAACACATTAAGACGTTCGATTTCGGTAGTCACTGGAGATACTAATCCGAATGATGATTTTATCGTTGATACGCAGTGGGAAGGGTTTGGCAATAACGAATTTTCTGACTTAGGCTCTTACGCTGGAGATTCCGATAATCCAGACAATCCGGACGATCCAGAACCGCCAGCTGAAAACTGTGGCGATGAGACAAGTTTAATCTCGCTAATACAAGGTAATACTGATGTGTCGGCGTTAGTTGGTGAAACGGTTTCTGTTGAGGCGGTTGTTGTGGGTGATTTTCAAGACGGAAATCAGCTAAGTGGCTTCTTTCTACAGGAAGAAACGACTGATATGGACGCGGACGCAAATACTTCAGAAGGAATTTTTGTTTACGATAATGATTTTGGTGTCGATGTTGAAGTTGGTGACTTAGTTCGAGTCGCTGGTACGGTTCAAGAGTTCTATGGCAATACTCAACTGTCCAGTGTGACAACCGTTTTCAACTGCGGTACTGCTGAGGTTACGACGACACAAGTTTTTCTACCAGTGGATAGCGCCGATGATTGGGAAGCAACCGAGAATATGAAGGTTACCTTTTCTCAAAACTTGACCGTTGCAGAAGTCTATAACCTTGGACGATTTGGTCAAATCAGTTTGGCAAGTGAACGACTTTACATCCCAACACAGTTGGTTGCTCCGGGAACTGAAGCAAACGACATGGCGGAACAAAATGCACTTAAGCGAATTACTTTAGATGATGGAAGTAGCGCTCAGAATCCAGAAAGTGTGACTTACCCAGCGCCTGGGTTAACCGCAAGTAATACACTTCGGGTTGGATATACCGCAGCTAATATTGAAGGCGTTGTCGCTTATTCATTCGGTGAGTACCGAATTCATCCAACAAGCCAACCGGATTTTGTAGCCACCAATTTACGTGAAGAGGCACCGTCTTTGCCGGACGAAGGAACCTTGCGTATTGCTAGTTTTAATGTGCTCAATTATTTTAATGGTGATGGTCTTGGTGGCGGATTTCCAACCGCTCGCGGCGCTGATACGGCTGCAGAGTTTGAACGTCAAAAAGATAAGATTGTTGCTGCAATTCTAGCAATGGATGCGGATATTATCGGTTTGATGGAAATTGAAAACGACGGCTTTGATGCCAACTCGGCCATCGCTGACCTAGTCAACGCGGTTAATTCGTCGGCTTCGACTGGCAATACTTACGCTTTTGTTAAGTCTGGTTTGGGCGCTGAGGGGATTGGCCCGATCGGAACCGATGCGATTACTGTTGGGTTTATTTACCGAACTGAAACAGTTGTTGAAACTGGCAACGCTGCGACCATCAGTGATTTCCCTTTCGATCAGAAAAACCGCCAACCATTGGCGCAAACCTTTTTGGAAGTTGACTCGGGTGAAGAGATAACCGTAGTTGTTAATCACTTTAAGTCTAAAGGTAGTTCGTGTGATTCTTTAACTTATGATGGTATTGCGGATACTAACCAAGAAGATGGTCAAGGAAACTGTAATCTTACTCGACTTGCGGCGGCTAATGAATTAGTCGATTGGTTAGAAACAAATCCGACCGGAGTAGAGGATGATGACCGTTTAATCATTGGTGACCTTAATGCGTATAATCAGGAAGATCCTGTTCAAGCGATCATTGCTAAAGGGTACACCAATTTAGCGGAAACAATGTTAGGAAGTGAAGCTTATTCTTACGTTTTCTCTGGTGAGTCTGGTAGCTTGGATCATGCGCTTGCTTCAACTAACCTGGTTGAAAAAGTCACCGGAATTAGCGATTGGCACATCAATGCCGATGAGCCACGCGTATTGGATTATAATGAAGAATATCAAACGGAACAGCAAGTTATTGATTGGTATGCACCGGATGCATTCCGTGCGTCTGATCATGATCCTGTGATTATCGAAATTGATACTTCTAGTGCTCGTGAGTCTTATACCAACAATTCCGATATCGTTATCCCTTACAAACGCACCATTGAAAGTAAAATTGGTGTTAGTAGTACCGGTGAATCGCTTAACATTTCTGTTACTGTTGATATCAAGCATAGCTACATTGGCGACCTAAAATTGGTTTTGTTGGCACCAAATGGTCAAAGCTTTTTGTTACGCAATTACCAAGGTGGTTCTGCAAACGATATCATGGAGACTTATGAAATTGATGCTGGGACCATTGAGAGAAATGGCGTATGGAAATTGAAAGTAAGAGATGCCTATCGATTTGATTCAGGGTTTGTTGATTCTTGGACGATTACGTTTTAATACGTAATCTATGTTAGGTTAGCGAAAGCTGTTTAACCTTGTTAAACAGCTTTTATCATTTTATGATCGTCTGTTTTCTATGACGGTCTTCTTTCTATAGTCGTACTCTTTCTATGAGCATCAGCAGCCAAAATGTTCGTAGCCAAGTAGTTCTCAGCCAAGTAGCTCTCAGCCAAGTAGTTCTGAGCTCGGAGAACAGAACAGTGCGTTAGGGAAAAATCGATACACCCCGTGATTTTGAACAAAATCGCCAGGTAACACTAAAGCAAACCTGACCCAATCTAATTGAATCCAATCTAATCCAACCTAGACCAGTCCAATCCAATCCAATCCAATCTAAACCAAGCCCTAGTTGTATGATGATTCCTCATGAGCAACTAAGTTGCTCCACTTTATATTTGCCAAAATTATTCAAATATACCGTTGCGAACCTGAATGTCTGATTCATTGATAACGTATTTTTTAACCACATTCTTGTTATCGAAAAGAATCACTAGCTCTTTCTTTTTTCCATCCTGTACGCGTGAAAAAACGTTGTATAGAATAAAGTTTTGAGCACGAGGTGTCAGATGGGTATATTCGTAAGTTGCCACCTCAAGCCCGGAAGCCGAAAAAGTGGTGGTAAAGGGAACTCCTAATATTGCATAGATATCGGTTTTGCTAGTCACACCTTCTGTGATTTTGCTAGATAAAGACGCTTGCGTTTCATATTGCAGAGAATTATTTCCCGTTGATGAACAACCTGCGACTAGTACTAATATTGATATCGCTAGGCCTAATCGAAGTTTTGGTGATTTCATTTTGATTTTCCTCAGTTCTTAAGTAGTAAATTTGTTAGCGTGAGGAGATGTTATCAATTACCAACTCGGTAAGACGTATCAAATTGTAGCAATGTGTAGCAACGATAAAGGCGCTGAATGGGAGTTACCTTGAACAAGGGCAAGCGAACCGAATTGCGCGGGACGGAATGCCCGCCTAGTATAGAACCAAGAGGTTCGCGTGAGCTTGAAGCTCCAAATAGGAGGGGCTTCAAGCTATAGAGAGTCGGAGATAATCAGAGACAGCCAGCACAGTCAGAAAGAGACAGACTAACTCTAAGCTCGCTCCTTGTTGTTCTAAGTTGCCCTATTGAGCAAATAATCGATTTAGTAGCGTTTCCTTTGAAGGTACGGATACTTTCATAGCTCTATCAATTTCAGCCTGGTTTAATACCCTGGCATGATGCGATGAGAGATATTGGTCTACCTCTAGCCCTAGCTGCTTAAGCTTGTTAGTTAGTAGATTAAGTCTAAAGTAGGTATCGCCATTAGGCCAGTTAGCTGGGGAATGAAATGCTTTCTTAAAGCTACTACCAAACATATCTTCGGTAAAAAGTATTTTATGCTCGGGCAAATAGATGACCAAATTATGATTAGCGTGACTATTTGGGATATCGATGAGAATAACTTTGCCATCAGCTAACTTACTTTGCTTTGTAATCGGTACAAAACGATCATCAGCCAGCGGCTTTGACAAGTGATTTTGAACCAATGCAATGTCCGCCGGATGGATGATTAAATCGGTACCTTGCTTTACGATATCATCTAACCCCATCATATGATCGTCATGGTGGTGAGTAACAACATGTTGTTTAATGGGTTTGTTATTACCAGTTTGTTGTCTGAGCATATCCAATCCTTTTTTCCAGGCATGGGATTTCAGGTCCATTTGCCAGGAGCCAGCGGAAATATAGTATTCTCCGACATCAATAAACAAAGTATACCCCCACTCTTGGCCAACAAAGTACACACCTTCGGCAAGCTTTCTTAAGCTCAGTTGTGATACATCTAGCCATTCAGTCTTTGGCCGCTGTTGGTAACCGGATGGGAGATCAAACTGGTTATTCTTTACTGAATTAAAACTAACCTTTCGAGAGCTTGAATGATAAACCGGTTGTTTGTCGGTGCTAATAAGTAGCTGTGTAGCCCATATAATACCTTGGTTTTTTTTGTGCTCCAGAAAATCATAACTGTATAGTTGCGAGCCTTGTTTTGTAAGCATGCGAGTCAAATAGCCATTCTTTTGGTTAAGGTAAACGGTGTACGCTTTGTTAGAATCTGGGGTGACTGTCAGTACGTCGTGGGGTTCGCCCTGAATGTAGACGATGTCTGTCCATTGACTGGAGTCTCTGTCTTGGTTCAGTTGTCTAATGATCAGCGAATCTAGTAATTGACTATTGCCAAAATCCGCATTGTCATAGTTTATTCTGTCACTGGCTTGATATTGCTGTAATGCATGGTCGATGGCATAACCTTTACCATCGACAAAAACTCTATGGGAAACGGAAGGCACGTTACTAGCGTGACTGCCAACTAGCATTTTTATTGCTTGTTTAAACAACTTACGCTTGTTTAGCAGATCAATGCTTAACTCAATTTGATTCTGGTTTAGGTAAGTAACCCATTGTCCTTGCGCAGCGTGACCACTTCTTCCTTTGCTATAGTGGTTTAGATTATCTGTCAGTTTTAGGCTTTTCAGTTGTACTAATTTATCGCCGCCATAGGCTTTTATCGATCGGTTTATTAGGTTGTTTTCTTTATCACCTGCTAGTGTTTCTGAGCTAAAAAACGCCGACAAGGGGACTAATAAAACCAGCGCTAGCTGGAGGAATATTGCTTTTTGTTGCTTCATTAAAATTTACCGTTAGAAAGCTGAATTTGACAGTCAATCATTTAAAAGGGAGCCCCTCCTGATGTCAACGATGTCGAGCCTAGAATGGCTTAGGAAGTACTGATGAATTCCTTAGGGCCACAAAAGCGGTATCATTCAGCACTTTATTACAATACAATCAGCGTCTCTACAGTGACGCTAATTTTCACTTAAATCTCGCATTTTGAATAAGATGACTAGCCAAAACATGACAGAGAAAACAGTATTTTATATTGCTGGTTTTGAAGTTGATTTGAATCGCTCAATGATAAAAGGCGAACTCAAAACTCAGGTTGAGCCTAAAGCTTTAAAGGTACTGCAGTTATTAGCCCAACGCCAAAATGAGGTGGTCACTTATGATGAGATCACGGATCAGGTATGGCAAGGTGCTGAGGTGGTGCCCAGCGCACTACAGCGGTGTATTACGATATTACGTAAGGCACTTGGGGATGATGCAAAGTCTCCATCGATAATCACTACTCACCCCAAAATTGGTTACCGACTGCAGGCTCACGTGCAATGGCAGTCTATGCCTAAATCTCAGCCCGATAATTCAGCATCAATGACCCAAAAAGAAGATAAAAGCGATGCTCACTGGACAAAAAAAACTGTCAGTTTAACCCGCACCGGTTTAGTTCCAGCTGGCTTGACCTTCCTCACTTTATTTGCGCTAATAGCTATTGTGGTTGTTAGTGCCGGAAAGTTTTGGCAACAGAGCTTTCCCGTACAATATACTCAAATACGCCCGTTAACCCAGACCGACGCCCATGAGTCGCACGCCTTATTCAGCCCAAATACCGAATACGTCGTATTTAACCGTTATGCAGGCGGCTGTAAAAGTCATTTGTGGGCTAGAAACATATCCGAAGGAAAGGAAATTAAACTTACAGCAGAGCCTGGATATTATGGCGCCGTGAGCTTCACTGGCGATGGTCGCGAGCTAGTCTTTGCAGCAAAAAAACAGTGTCAACAATCTGGGAGCTTAACAGATGCACAAAACAGCGAACAATTCTGTTGGAATATCGCCACTCTCGATTTCGCGTTTGCATTATCGGAACCTCAACAACCTGCC
>CAJQOL010000093.1 GCA_905479925.1 uncultured Kangiellaceae bacterium
AAGCTTACATAAAGGGACTAATAAGCAATGAAATCAAACTTGAACCTGAGCTCATTGACTCTCAAGAGCGACTAGAAATTTATGGTATCGACTCTATTATCATCGGCCGGTTTAATATTAACCTGAACCGTGATTTAGGTGAACTACCCAAAACATTACTTTATGAATATGAAACGATTGAAGAGTTGACTAACTATTTAGTTACAGAGGAAAAGACGGCTCTACTGAACTATTTTTGTCAGACAGAGATGCTCGCCGGCGAGTTATTACATAGACCTAACATTGATGATTCGATTATTAGTGAAAAGACGACACAAATAACGGTTAGCCAGGCTGTTAACAGCGACAATTCAACAATACAGGAAACTTTAGATGAACAGATCGCGATTGTTGGAGTGCACGGCTATTACCCTCAATCAAATGACATTGAGAGTTTTTGGGAAAAGCTTAAACGGGGTGATGACCTTATAGGACTTGTACCACAAGAACGGTGGGATTATGAAGAGTTTTATGACGCTGATCCCCAAACGGCAGCGGATGGAAAAATATACTGTAAATGGGGGGGGTTTTTGGATCACTTTGATAAATTTGACCCAGAATTTTTTAACATCACATTACAGGAAGCTAAAATTATCGATCCACAAGAAAGATTGTTTATTCAATCTGTTTGGGCGACGATTGAAGATGCTGGATATACACGTGATAGTCTGAAGCGCTACTTCCCAAAGGACAAAAGTTCCAGCGTCGGAGTATTTGTTGGAGTAACCACTAACACTTATCATTTATTAGCGCCTGAAGAATGGAATAAGGGCAATATGGTGACGCCTAGCGCTTTGCCCTGGTCAATTGCAAATCGTATTTCATATTATTTCGATTTTAATGGGCCGAGTATGCCTGTTGATACCGCTTGCTCTTCTTCTTTAGTTGCGATTCATTTAGCTTGCGAGAGTATAAAGAAGCAAGAGTGTAAAGTCGCCATAGCGGGTGGAGTAAACCTCTATTTACACCCATCAAAATACCAATCCTTGTGTTCCCGTCAGATGCTAGCAGTACACGGAAAAAATTGCAGTTTTGGCGCTGGAGACGATGGTTTTATACCAGGTGAAGGTGTCGGCTCGTTATTGCTTAAGCCTTTGCGTGAAGCTATCAGTCATAACGACCATATTTACGCTGTAATTAAAGGTAGCTCATTTAACCATAGTGGACGCTCAAATGGCTATTCCGCTCCTAACCCAAATTCACAGGCTAATTTGGTTGAGCAAACGCTGACGAACGCTGGCGTGGCTCCTGAAACAATCAGTTATGTAGAAGGCCATGGAACCGGTACTCTATTAGGTGATAGCTTAGAAATTCTAGGGTTAACCAAAGCGTTCCGACGGAAGACAAATAAGAAGCAGTACTGCTCGATTGGCTCAGTAAAAGCAAACATTGGACATTCAGAATCCGCCGCGGGTATCGCAGGAATTACTAAAATATTAATGCAATTAAAACACCGTAAAATTGCTCCTAGCATTCATTGTGATGAAATTAACCCTAATATAGACTTTAGAGATACGCCGTTTTATCCTGTACGTGAACTAAAAGACTGGCATTCTCCTCAAGGTGTACCTCGGAGGGCTCTGATTAATTCGCTAGGTGCTGGTGGAGTCAACGCTTGCGTAATATTAGAAGAGTTCACAGCTTCGGAAAAACAGACAATCCCTAACCGTTGGGAACAGCAACAATTAGGTTATTTAATTCCGGTTTCCGCTAGAACTGAAATTGAACTAGAGAAAAGTGTCGAGCAGTTGGTCGTATTCTTGGAGAAGAATAATTCCGTTAACCTGAAAGACTTGGCCTATACACTACAAGTTGGAAGAGAATCATTTAACAAAAGACTTGTATTAATATCCAGTAACCTTTACGAGTTGAAGAAACTGTTAATTGAATGGCTCGCAAAGCCAAGTCAAACAGACCTTGATAGCAGCAATGTCTATACTGGAACGTTGGTTAAACGTGAAAAATTGAGCAGGGTAAAACAAAAACAACTACACGAAAAATTCGTTAACTTAATTTCTGAAAAGAATTTGATTGGCATTGCAAACCTGTGGACGAGTGGTACAAATGTCGATTGGCAAAGATTATACACCTCTGAGTCACCAGAAAGGATTTCCTTGCCCACTTATCCTTTCTCACAAAAACGGCACTGGATTAATGACTCCTCGGTTGCAGATATCAGGATGGCTAAAACAGAAAGAGTGGAACGTCTTCATCCTTTATTGTCCTATAACTCTTCTACCCTACGCGCGGTTAGTTTCACTACTGAATTATCAGAAAAGGAATTCTATGCCGTCGATCACCAAGTCAATAACGAGGCTATTTTTCCTGGCGCAGGATTTTTAGAAATCGCATTTATTGCAGGCAATATTGCCGCCGAACGTAAAGTTCGCAAGATTACTGATCTTGTTTGGGCATACCCGTTGAGTTTTAAAGACGGTCCTAAAGTGTCGCAAATCTTTCTCAAGTCGATTGGTGAGGGTACTGAATTCGAAATTACTTCAGTCAACGATGAATGCGAGCGCATCGTTCACTCAGAAGGAAGATTATTCCTAGAACAAGGTAATATCCCTTCACCTGTTAAAGAAATAGTACCTGTCCAGGATTTGATAAAACAGAGTACTACCCATTTAGACTCAGTCAGTTTTTATGATAAATTTAAACAAAATGGTTTCAACTACGGTAGTAGTTTTCAAACCGTTAAAGAGTTTTACACCGATAACACGATCGCAGTCTCCAAACTAGAGCTCGCTCAAGGTTTAGCGAAAGGATTTGAACAGTATATTCTACACCCAACTATTATCGACGGTGCATTACAAACAGTTGCGGGGTTGATGGACAGTGTCGATACAGCAACCCAGTACTTGCCTTTTGCACTCGACAAAGTTGAACTCGTACGACCGTTATCACAAGAATGTTATGCGGTAGTTGAATTTGGCGATATTGATAGTGCGGTTCAAGCTGGAATTAGGAAATTTAATATTCAGATAGTCAATAAAAATGGTGATTGCTTAGTTCAAATGACTAACTTCTATGTACGGGCTATGTTGAATCAGCAGCCTGACCGACATATCAATATTGAAGGATATGATTTAGTAGAACAATAGGACAATCTTTTGATTGCACATTAAGCCATTTATAACCCAAACAATAACATTAAATATATTTACGGGAATTCTCAATGACAACAGCGGGATCTAGAGCGACAATAAATGAATATCCAATAGGCGTATTTACATCCGTCTATACAGGTAAAGAAGCATTTCTAGCAGATCATATCATCCAAGGCAATATGATTTTGCCTGGTATGGCGTATTTAGAAATTGCGCGTGCGGCGGTTGCTAATTCGATAGACTTAAAAGACGGTCATATGCTGGTTTTAAAGGATAGTGTGTTTGTTAATGCGCTACTTGTTACAGAACCTCGTACGGTCGACGCCAAGGTGTACCCTGGGCATAATGGCGAGTTTGGCGTCGAAGTGTCTACAGATTTAGGTGTACACTTTCAAACTAAAGTCTATGTCGAGGAAACATTACAACCAGATAGAATTGATATCGAGGCGTTGAGAGATCGTTGCCAAACTCAAGGTTTACCTAAAGCCGAATTTTATCAATATTTTAACAACCGAGACGTTAGATTGGGCCCCAGTCATCGCGGTGTCGAATCAATAACGCTAGGTGAAAACTGTGGCTTAGTAAAAGTAAAACTGGCGGGATCTAGCCGAAGAGGCATGGCCATGGACCCCGGGATGCTCGATAGTATTATTCAAGGCGGTGTGGCTTTAGCCAGTAAAGATGAGAGCAACGTAGTACCTTTTGGCGTCGTAAAAACTCAAATATTTTCGCCGCTAATTGATGAAATGTATGTTTTTATGGAAAAAGTAGGTAGGGGCCTGGACTATACGGTTATGGATGCCGTTGGAAATATTAAAGTGGTCATTAACGGATTTTTGACACGTGAAATAGACCTATCTTCGCAAGCGGAACAATTGAACTTTTACAAGCCTTCTTGGTATTTATACGAGCATGACAGTAACGAGAGTAGAGCTAGCGAAAACATAACGGTCATTAGAGCAGAACACGATTACAATGATTTGGTGTCACGCATCTTCGAAACGGCAAAAACCTTAATTCAAAATAAGACTGAAGGACATTTAATTGAAGTTAAAATACCCGAAAATACATTTGTTTGGCGTGGAATTATTGCTGCCCTTAAAACGATAAATATCGAATATCCGAAAATAGAGTGCAGATTGATGAGTGGCGGAAAAATAGTTGATAGTAAGTACCAAAACATTCAACTAGACCCTAACGAAATATTTGGGTGGCCAGATAATAAAACCATTCTAATTACTGGCGGACTAGGAGGGTTAGGGTTATTGATAGCCGAGGACGTCGTCAAAAACAGCGATAACTGCACCCTCATTCTAATTGGCCGAAAACCACCAAATTCGAATGCAATATCGACTATCGAAAGGCTAAGAAATGGCGGTGATTGCAAAATTATCGTTGCGCAATGCGACGTAACAAATAAACGCAATCTGAAAAAACTGATTGAAAAACACCCAGAGATAAACGGCGTTATCCATGCATCAGGGCTCATCAATGATAAACTAATCAAAAAAAAATCATTCGCAGAAATTGAGGAAGTTCTCGCCCCAAAAGTTCAAGGGTTAGAGCATTTAGACCAAGCAACCGCGAACTTAAAACTCGACTATTTCATAACCTTTTCATCGATTGCGGGCGCAATCGGCAATGAAGGCCAATTTGATTACGCCGCGGCGAATGGGTATATGGATTCTTTTATTGATGAGCGAGAAGAGAAGTTCAACCAGAATTTACGGCACGGTAAGAGTATCAGTATTAACTGGCCTCTGTGGGATAGCGCTGGTATGCAAATTGACGACGCGACTAAAGAAAATCTGCAACGGGTATTTAAAATAAAACCGTTGCCGAGTGAAGTAGGGCTAACAGCCCTAAAACAAACAATGGCGAGCGAACATCAACGTGTAGCTGTTGTATTCGGAAATAAAAAATCTGTTGGCGCGCTGTTTGATAGTAGCCAAACAAAACCCAAAAAGATTAAGCAAAATCCTTCGTTAGATAAGTCGGATAAATTGAGTCGAGCTGTAGCACAAGAAGTAAAAATTCAAATAGGGGAACATCTCAAGCGAAACCCTAATGAATTGGAAGAAACTGCGGATTGGGCTGAGTTTGGTTTTGATTCAATTCTGATGTCCAGTTTTGTCAATCGTCTCAATAATAATTTTAGTCTTAACTTAATGCCAACGGTTTTGTTTGAAGCAAACAATATGCAACTGTTTAGTCAATATCTTCTCGAGAATCACAATCGACAAATGGTAAAGATATTTTCCTCTAATTCTGAAAAAAACGCTTCTAAGAAAAATATTTCCCAAAAGCCCAATCAAACCAATCAAGAAATTGGAATAGCATCGATTCAGGATTTAGACCAAAATCAAATAAGTACTTTTGCACAGGGGTTTAAAAAATCTTATCGAAACAATATAACCTATCGAGATAAAGATATTGCAATTGTTGGTATGAGCTGCAAAATTGCAGGCGCAACCGATGCTGGTGAATTCTGGCAAATGCTTGAACAAGAAAAGGATATGGTTAGCGAGATACCGGAAGACAGATGGGATTGGAGAGATTATCCAGGGGTGAGTAAGTGGGGGTCTTTTATAACTGATGTTGATAAATTCGACTCCTTATTTTTTGGTATCGCGCCTGCGGAAGCAATGTATATGACACCAGAACAACGCCTGATGATGGAGTATGTTTGGGAGTGTTTAGAAAACGCAGGGTGTGGTGGTGAAGACATTAAAAGTAATAACACCGGATTATTTGTTGGTTGTGGACCCAGTGGTTATTGCAATCTATTGCACGATCTACCTGTGGAAGCCTATTCAGCTACAGGTACAGTTTCGTCAGTAGGTCCAAATCGGATTAGTTACTTCATGGATTGGCATGGGCCGAGTAATCCCATCGATACTGCGTGTAGTAGCGCACTCGTAGCGATGCACCGAGGTGTCGAAGCTATTCGAGCTGGTCATTGTGACCAAGCCGTTATCGGTGGGGTAAACCTTTTGCTCGAGGCCGGAGTATATGTCAGTTTTTCGAAATCGGGGATGCTCTCAGAGGACGGACGCTGCAAAACCTTTTCAGACCAAGCCAACGGTTATGTGAGAGGTGAAGGCGTTGGAATGTTGTTAATCAAATCGCTAAAAAAGGCACTTCAAGATGGCAACATGATACATGCTTTAGTTAAAGGGACCGCCGAAAACCATGGCGGTAGAACAACATCTTTGACTGCACCTAATCCTAAATCACAGGCATCAGTGATAAAAAGAGCTATTCAGGATGCCGATATCGACTTTAGTCGAATAAGTTACATCGAATGCCATGGTACCGGCACTGAGCTTGGCGACCCTGTAGAGATTAACGGTTTGAAATTAGTCGCGAAAGAACTAGTAGAAGATAAAGACTCGACTCAAGTATGCAAACTTGGAAGTATCAAATCGAATATTGGCCATCTAGAGTATGGTGCAGGCGTAGTCGGGCTAATCAAAGTCATATTGCAGATGAAAAATAAAAAAATAGCCAAAACATTACACTGCGATCAAGTCAGTCCTTATATTGACTTAGCAGGAACGCCCTATGAAATCGCGCAAGAAACCTCCGAATGGCATGAAGAACCTGGTCTAACTCGAGTCGCAGGAATCAGCAGTTTCGGCTTTGGTGGGGTAAATGCCCACGTTATACTAGAAGAGTTTCCCGAAATTGAACAAGCTCAAGAGGTCCCAAATCAAGACGAAGAAGGAAATAAGTCGCAAATTCTCACTTTTTCTGCTCGTAGTGAAGAAATACTGATTGACTATATCGCGCAAATTCCGGAGTATATAGAAAAACTAGATAAAGATCCTTTGACCTTGAAACGCATCGCATATACTCTCCAAGTTGGCCGTATGGAGATGTCTGAACGTTGTGTGTTTATTGTCAACTCACTAGATGAATGGGCCGAACAAGTCTCAAGCTTTCTTCAGCAAAAAGGTAAAGGATATAATCGCAAGATTTACCGAGGCACGGTCAAAGCAAGTGCTACTGAAAACATCGAAATTAGTGATACCCAAGCGGGTCGGGGATATTTACAACAATTGGTCGATTCGAACGAAACGGAAAAGTTGGCCGAACTTTGGGTGAAAGGAACAAAGATTGATTGGCAGCAACTGCATCATTGATGGCTAAGAAGAAATCAAAGTCTTGAGAAAACCGGACGCAATCAGATAACCCTAAACAATGGCGTATCGGAGTAAAATACTAAACATCGATAGTTACGATGACGGTTACTAATAAACGAACAATAGAAAAGTTTGGCACCTACTATTCAACGAATAGAGAAGCAAAACATAAAACACTCACACGTGAGATGTTGTAATTACCCAAGAACGATTATTAATACAAAAATACTGCAATTAAATCAGGTCATATTAGGAATGAATAGTAACTATATACATTTGCAACACCAGTCTCCATTAGCACAAGTTACGGTGTTAAGAATGTCCAACCGCTCAATGGTTAATTATAACTACTTAGTCGTTGACCCTATAAGCCGCAAGGCCGTCATTGTTGATCCTGCATGGCAAATAGACAAAATTGATCAAGCGTTAGTCAAGGCGGGTGCCAGTTTGAGTGGTGTTCTAATTACTCACTCGCATCAGGACCATATACATTTAGCTAAACCGTTAGCTAGCAAGTATAAGTGTCCTATTTGGATGTCTGAGAACGAAATAGCCATTTCAAATTTTAGTGACAAGCAATTGATTCCAATCGATGAGACTCCTTGGTCGGTTGGTCAACTGCTAATTCAACCGATACTTACACCTGGTCATACGCCCGGATGTATTTGTTATCTAATTGGAGATAATTTGTTTACTGGCGATGTTTTGTTTGCTGAAGGTTGTGGTCTTTGTTCTGACACACATGCCGCTTACGATATGTATACAAGTTTGGAGAAATTAAAGAATCGATTAGCGCCACACACCCAAATATTTCCGGGACATTCATACGGAAGGTCACCGGGACAGCAGTTCTCCCGTTTGCTGCGAGAAAACATGTATTTACAATTTACCACTCGAGAGACCTTTGCAGCTTTTCGACTAAGAAGTGGCCAAGATCGAGTCAAAATGTTCAATTTTCAGTAATGGAGTTTCAATTGACTTAGTAAAAGTCAGTTAACGTTTAAATATTCAAGAGTTGCAAAGTCTTAAGTGAATCGAAATAATTTATAGCGGGATTAAATTGACATAACTAACTCGTTTTAAGATGAAAGCACTGATCTGTATATTTGGAATAGCAATAATTTATTTTAACCACATATCTTTAGGAAAAGACTTATGAGTTTAGTAGGAATTGAAGCAATGAATATATTTGCGGGCACAGCCTATTTGGATGTCGCTAAGTTAGCTGAGCACCGCAATTTAGATACAACACGGTTTGAAGGTCTTCTAATGAAAGAAAAGACCGTAAATTTGCCTTACGAAGATCCGATTACCTACGCGGTTAACGCTGCTAAGCCGCTTATAGATGCGATGAGCCAAGAAGAAAAAGACCGCATTGAAATGGTAATAACCTGCACAGAATCCTCTTTCGACTTTGGTAAATCGATGAGTACCTACTGCCATGATTTGCTTGGTCTAAACCGTAACTGTCGTTTGTTCGAACTAAAAAATGCTTGCTACTCCGGGGTTGCGGGCTTGCAAACGGCGGCTAATTTTATATTGTCGCAAACGTCACCCGGTGCAAAAGCTTTGGTAATTGCTACTGATATTGATCGTTTTACAATTGAAGAGGGTGGCACAATGGAAATGTCATTTACCGAACCTAGCGGAGGTGCAGGTGCTGTCGCCATGATAGTCAGCGAAACTCCTTATGTGTTCCAACTCGATGTTGGCGCGAGCGGTTATTATGGTTACGAAGTAATGGATACATGCCGGCCAACCGCAGAGGGCGATGCCGGTGACTCGGACCTTTCTTTACTGTCCTATTTAGACTGTTGCGAAAATGCCTTTTTGGAGTACAAGAAGCGAGTAGAAGGCGCCGATTACGTCGATAGCTTTGCGTATTTGCCATTTCACGCACCGTTTGGTGGAATGGTAAAAGGGGCTCATCGTAATATGATGCGCAAACTGGTTCGCGCGAAACCTCAAGACATTGAGCATGACTTTGAAAGCCGGGTGATGCCAGGGTTAATATACTGTCAACGGGTAGGAAATATAATGGGAGCGACCACCATGCTTTCACTTGCTAGCACCATTGACCACGGCAATTTCGACGAGCCAAAGCGGGTAGGGTGTTTTTCATACGGTTCAGGATGTTGTTCAGAGTTCTTTAGCGGCATAATTACTAAGGAAGGGCAAGACCGAATCCGGGCACAACAAATTGACGTTCATTTAGATAGCCGCTTTGAACTCTCAATGGCGCAGTATGACGATCTGCTAGTTGGCCGCAACTCAGTTAAGTTTGGTACTCGCAACGCAACCTTGGATTCGGAATTTTTGCCGCAAGCTAGGCGTTCACAAGGAAAGCCAACTTTGTTTCTTAAGTCAATCAGCGAGTATCATAGGGAATATGAATGGGTATCTTAGAAACACTAAAAGACTACGAGACCATTCGGGTAAGAGTAGATGACGATATTTGTTTTGTTCAGATTTATCGACCACAAGCTAACAACACTATCAACGATAGGTTAGTCGAAGAACTTAACCAGGTTGTTGCTCATTGTGAAGATTCGATCAAAGTATTAGTGCTGGAGGGTACACCTGAAGTATTTTGTTTTGGTGCTGATTTTACTGAACTAAAGGTGGATGATACTTCTAGTAACCAAAACAAGAACTCTGGTCCGGAACCACTCTATGATTTGTGGCTACGATTGGCTGAAGGTCCGTTTGTTTCAGTCGCCCATGTCAGGGGAAAAAGCAATGCTGGTGGCATTGGATTCGTAGCCGCCTGTGATATCGTTCTATGTGAAGAAAGTGCCATCTTTAGTCTATCCGAGTTGCTGTTTGGCCTAATGCCTGCTTGTGTTTTACCATTCTTAATTAGACGAGTTGGTTTTTCAAAAGCTAATTACATGACATTAATGACTCAACCAATATCAGCAAAGCAAGCGCTTGAGTGGGGACTAGTTGACGCTTGCGAAAAAAACAGTCAAAACTTGTTACGCAAACACTTGCTTCGCCTACGTCGACTCAGTAAATCAGGAATTTTGCACTACAAAAGCTTTCTCAACCGATTGGATGTAGAACTACGTCACGCTAAACCTAAAGCACTATTGGCTAACAAAGAAGTTTTTGCTGACGAGAACAATATCAGAATGATCGAGCGCTATGTGACCACAGGTAAGTTTCCGTGGGAAGAAGATTAATAATGACTGAACCAGTTATTCAATTAAGCGAAATTTCCGAAGAGGTTATCCAAATCAAAATGCAAGATAAGGTCAATAAAAATACCTTTTCTTCTACTTTAACTGAAGGATTGATGTCTGCGTATGAATCGATTGAGAATAATTCGAAATATAAAGTTGTTATAGTGACGGGGTTTGATAGCTACTTTGCTAGTGGTGGTACTCAAGAAGATCTTTTAGCCTTATCAAAAGGAGAGGCTAACTTCTCCGATCGGGACTTGTATAGCTTAGCTCTAAATTGCCCTATACCTGTTATATCTGCAATGCAAGGTCACGGTATAGGTGGTGGTTTTGTTATGGGACTTTTTGCAGACTTTGTAGTTTTGAGTCGGGAAAGCATTTACACCACAAATTTCATGAAATACGGATTCACTCCAGGAATGGGAGCGACATTTATTCTTCCTCAGAAGTTAGGGATTGCACTAGCGGAAGACATGATGTTGTCAGCAAATAACTATCGAGGGGACGAGCTTAGCAAGAGAGGCATTCCTTTTCCGGTTCTTCCACGTGCAGAAGTCTTAGACTACGCCTATGATTTAGCTGAAACGCTAGCTGAGAAGCCAAGGGTTTCTTTAATTACTTTAAAAGACCATCTTGTTAGCTCATTAAGAAGACAACTTCCTTTGGCAATAGCGCAAGAAGTTGAGATGCACAAAACAACGTTTCACCAGCCAGAAGTAAAGGAACGAATAGAAACGCTTTTTGGAAAGTAATCGGAAAAAATGGTCATCACTAATATCTAAAGTAACTTAAACAAATGGAGAAGTAGCATGAATAGAGAAGAAGTTTTCAACATTATTACGGGTCATACTTGCGAAGTAATTGCTAGATTACAAGGACACCAATTTCAGCCTGATGACGCGTTACGAGATCTGGGCGCAAATTCAATCGACCGTTCTGAAATTGTTATGATGACGCTAGAGTCATTGTCGTTAAATATACCACTAATCGAAATTGCCGCCGCCGAAAACATAGGAGAGTTAGCTGGATTACTCCATGAAAAACTGTAAAGAAACCGACATTGTTATTTCTGGTATAGGAGTTACTTCGTCAATTGGTCAAGGACAAAAAGAATTTACTGATGGTTTGTTGGCAGGTCAACATAATTTCAATATTATGCAAAGACCGGGCAGACAAAGTTCAGCATTCACTAATGAAAAAGGTGAAAAGCTAGCAGCGAGTAAATTTATTGGGGCAGAAATTCCAACTTTGATTATGCCTAACGAAGTTCCATCAAGTTTGTTACGTACTGCGTCTTTATCGGGACGGGTCGCACTAGCTACGTTAAACGAAGCTTGGCATGATGCAAAGTTAGCCGACTATGATTCGAGTCGAATAGGCCTAATTATTGGAGGTTCGAATTTTCAACAACGAGAGCTGGTTGAAACTCATCATGCTTATCGGGATCGACTTGAGTACCTTCGGCCGACCTATGCGATGACTTTTATGGATAGCGATCTCAGTGGATTGTGTAGCGAGTTTTTTGGTATAAAAGGCTTTGCTTTTACACTTGGCGGAGCCTCCGCAAGTGGACAGGTTGCAGTTCATCAAGCAATTCAAGCGGTGGTTAGTGGCCAAGTCGACGTTTGTATTGCAGTAGGGGCTCTTATGGACCTTTCATATTGGGAGTGTCAAAGTTTTCGCAGTTTAGGCGCAATGGGCTCTCTACGTTTTGGTGACCAGCCGGAACTTGCGGCGCGACCTTTCGATCACGACCGAGACGGATTTATTTTTGGTGAGTGTTGCGGCGCGGTTATCATCGAGAATCGTAAAAATGCGCAACAACGAGATATTGAACCTTATGCTCGCGTATCGGGTTGGGCCATGAAAATGGACGGTAACCGAAATCCTAACCCATCCTTTGAAGGCGAGGTTGCAGTGATAAAACAATCGCTTCGCCAAGCAGAGCTCAAAGCGCAACAAATTGATTATATTAATCCTCATGGCACCGGCTCTATTATTGGCGATGAAATTGAATTGAAATCATTTCGTCATTGTGACCTTAACCATGCGTACATTAATGCAAGCAAGTCAATTCTAGGTCACGGCTTGAGTGCTGCTGGAGTCATTGAGCTAATTGTAATTCTAGTTCAAATGCAAGAAGACAAACTTCATCCAACACGCAATTTAGAAAATCCTATGAGTGACCAACACAATTGGGTACTCGATAAAGCGGTACCTCATAAAATCAAGAACGCCTTGAATATGAGTATGGGATTTGGCGGGATTAATACCGCAGTTTGTTTACAAAGTATCTAATAGAAAATAACTAAGCACTAACACTAGTATTTTTAAATTCAACTTAAAGGGGAGATTTTTCATGAAAACATATATGTTTCCAGGGCAAGGTTCACAATCAAGGCGTATGGGAGAAAATTTATTTGAAGAGTTTCAGGAGCTCACTGACAAAGCATCTAACATCTTGGGATATTCTATTAAAGAACTCTGTTTAAATGACCCCCAACGACAACTCAATAAAACGCAGTTTACTCAACCCGCTATTTACGTAGTTAGTGCACTGTCTTACTATAAAAAGCTCGAAGAAACTAGCGAGAAACCAGACTTTGTTATCGGCCATAGCCTTGGAGAATTTAACGCACTACTAGCCTCTGAATGCTATACATTTGAGTCAGGATTAAAACTCGTAAAGAAACGTGGCGAGTTAATGAGCCAAGCAACTGATGGCGGAATGGCGGCTATCTTGAATTCATCAAAAGAAGAAATCGAACAAATATTACAAGACAACCAATTGGCAGAAATTGAAATTGCAAATTATAATACGCCCTCCCAAATAGTTATCTCTGGTTCAAAGGAAGAAATAGGCAAAGCAGAACCCTATTTTCAAAAAGGCGAAATACTCTATTACCCCTTGAATACCGGCGGCGCGTTTCATTCTCGTTTTATGCAACCCGCTAGCAAAAAATTTGCTGTTTACCTAAAGAAATTCAAGTTTTCTCCTCTACAGATTCCAGTCATTTCAAATGTTACCGCACAGCCGTACAAAAAGAATTCAGTTGTGAAAAATCTCTCTAAGCAAATAGACTCAGGTGTTCGGTGGTCAGATAGCATTCAATACTTGATGAAACTTGCTGAACAAAAAGAATCCTCAATGCAGTTCGAGGAAGTCGGCAACAACGATGTTCTAACAAAGATCGTCGACACGCTCAAGCGAGAACTCGCTCCCATTCCCGTAAAAGAACAAACGGCTCAGCCAACGGATAAAAAAGAAACATCGCAAAAGACAGTTAGAACTAAAAATGTCGAGACTCCATCCGAGGCTAAAGAAATAAAGAAAAAAGAAAAATTAGATGCTATTTCCGTGGAAGAAAAAGTCTCTTCCTGGAATGCAAAGTACCCCGTAGGAACTAAGGCAAAATCAAAAGTTATAGAGGGCGAAGAGTTAGAAACTAGAACTGAGGCAGTCATATTGTTTGGTCACAGGGCCGCCGTATATATGAAGGATTATAACGGCTATTTCGATTTGAATGAAGTAGTCCCAGTTATACAAAATCAAATGACGACCTAGCACTTCGTCGATATTTAAATATTGAAGTCTATCCGTTAACGCCTCAACTAGCAACGAATTAGGCCCAGATATATAAAATAGAAACAAATGAATATTAACCCGGCATTCTGCTTATATGAAGGCGGATTATTTTCTAACCTAGGCGTTACTTATTATGACTAAACCTATTGTATTCATGTTTTCTGGACAAGGCTCACAATATTATCAAATGGGACGTGAGCTTTTCGAAAACCATTCAAGATTTAAAATTTGGATGAAACACTGTGATGCGATCGTCGAGCCAATGCTAGGCCGTTCTTTGATCGATATTATTTATCAAGATGGCCGAAGTAAAATGGAGCCGTTTGACGAGCTGAGATACACTAATCCTGCTATCTTGTGTTTCGAGTATTGTTTAACAAAAATACTGATGGAGTCAAAAATAGAACCTGATTACCTGTTAGGTTACAGCTTCGGAGAGTTAACGTCTTTAGTCGTTTCTGGCGCAATTTCCTTACAAGATGGACTACGTTTTTCAATCGATATTGCCGAATTAATACAAGCTGATAGTCAGCAAGCGGGAATGCTTGCGATTATCGATTCGACAGCTATTATCGATGAGTACCCTCATGTATTTGAATCATGCTGGCTAACCGCTAAAAACTTTAATAACAGCTTTGTCGTCGGTGGTTTAGAGAGTGATATAGTTGAACTTCACGAATTCTTAAACGACCGGAAAATCGTCAATCAACTGCTACCCGTTAAATACGGTTTTCACACGAAGTTGATGGAACCACTAAAACCGAAAATTATTGAGCTATTCAATGGAATAAATTGTTCATCAGGACGAATTCCAATGTTGTCTTCGCTTAAACCAAATAAGCAGGTAAGTATTACTGCTGAACATATTTGGCAAGTGTTCAGATACCCTGTTGATTTTTCTGGAACGTTAAATTTTCTTTTACAATACGAAGATTATATTTTCATTGATGTCGGTCCTAGTGGGACCCTCGCAACTTTTGTTAAGTACATCTGTAATCAAGAGGGCGACTCTCAATATCTTGAGGTTATTAATCAATTCGGTAGAGATTTAGACTCATTAAATAAGCTAAAGAATAGTCTATTGGTCGCCGCTTAAATTAGGGAAAAATGGAGGATGTTTATGAATATATTAGATTGAGTATCACCATTTGGTTCGGTAGATCTTTTTTTGTGAAATCTAAAGTCCCGTAGACAATTCGTTAAAGTATCCGATGGGGCAAGTCGCTAGTTCTTCGGAAGTAGATAAATTTCAAACAGATATATTTTAGGAGAAAACATGAGTTATTTAAGACAAAAACAAGAATTAATACTAGCTGTTTCGTCAGCTTTAGTTCTAATCGTATCCTCTAGTTCATTCGCGGAAACTGATGATGAACCAACGTCGTTAAAATTTACAGATGTTGCAGTGGACCCCGCGTATGGCATCACCCACCAACGCGTCAAATCACCACGAGATTCTATAATGGATGAACTCAGATCGGGAGACCCAGTTCCATTCTTTGAGTTGCTTAACGCACCATTAAAACCCCATGGTGAACCAGGAGTGATTATATTCGACGCCGATATGGACGGTGATGAGGATATCTACGCAACTAACGGACCCGGAATGGCTAATAGCTTATATATCAATCAACTTGTCGAAACGAATTCTTTATCATTTATTGATAAAGGTAGTATGTCGGGACTAGGCGCTACTGAACAAGATTCGGCGGGCGTTTGTTATGGAGATATCGATAACGACGGAGATCTAGACGTACTCGTACAAGGTACTGTAGAACCAAGCCAATTATTTGAAAATTTAGGTAATGCAACATTTACTCGAATTGATTTTCCAAGCATGGCTCGCGGAAGCACGGGTTGTGCGATGGGTGATATTAACAATGACGGATTATTAGATATAGTAGCCGCAAACAGTTATACGGACTGGAATACTTGGATTCCTCTATCAGGTGCATATGGTGCATTTTATGGATTAGAGCACAACCAGGTTTTTAAAAATATGGGTGACAATAAATTTGTGGATATCAGCGAGACATCAGGAATCCGAAAGACCGTTGGGTTTAGGGATGCCGCTGCTGATACAAATGATGCCAATGGAAACGCGACGCTTACATGGGCGATTTCATTGGTAGATTATGATTTAGATGGCGACGTAGATATAATTCATGCGGACGATCAAGCTAGTTTGCCCAACGCGAGCCAAGGTGTAACGGATCGCGGTTATGTTAGAATCTTCCAGAATGATGGTCAAGGCAATTTTACTGATGTCACCATTGGAAGTGGTTTGGACGTCGCTGGGACTTGGATGGGACTTTCATATGGCGATTTCAATTGTGACGGTAACATGGATATCTTTGGTACAAATTCAGGTGACTATACACCAGCAGAAGTTGGAACAGTTTCATCTCGTTGGTTACTAGGTGACGGCAACGGCGGCTTTATTGATACATTGAATACTGATGCTTGGATCCCTTCGACATTTGGATGGGGAACATCGACTTTCGATCTTGAAAATGATGGTGACTTGGACATTGTTTATTATGGCGGAATGGACGCCGTGTTTATGGTGGAATCGAGCAATTCTGGTGGAATACTAGAAAACCAAAACTGTTCCGCACATTTTGTTGTCAATAAAGATGTTGCGAGCGCAACAGACCACCAGCGTAGAGTCGTGCACGGAGTCGCTGTAGGTGATTTGGATAATAATGGTTTTAGCGATATTGTTTCAACGTCCAACAAGAACACACCAGATGATTTTCCTCGTTATCCTTGGGGAGCACCGCTTGATTCTCCTTTCGATATTTCCGGCATATTTTCCACATGGGTGCAGGACGAGAACGGCGATAACATCTTTGCAGGCGGCGAGTACCATAATGGAACGCTTTCCGTAGAGATAAATAATGGTGCCAGCGAAAACAATTGGTTGAAGCTAAAACTTATTGGCGCTAAAGGTTTAGTCGAAACTGGTAGGGTAAATCGCAGCGCAATTGGTGCTGTTGTTTTTGTGACGCCAAAAGATGGTAAAATTACTTCAAAACCAATTAGTGGCGGCGGAGGAAGTCATCTTTCACAAGATAGCTTGAACACGGTTTTTGGTCTAGGTGAGTCAAACAAAGCAACCGTCGAAATTCTATGGCCTGGTGGTGTAAGAAATCGTTATTATACTAGTGATATTAATCAGATCTTAGTGCTTCCGGAAATACCTTGTTCATTTAACCAACAATGGGACTCGTATAAGCTATACCAGAAGTGCGTGAAAAACTCGTTACATCAATTGCACGGTGCTAACATCGTATCGAAATCTGAGGTTACAAAGCTGTTTAAGAGTGCGACTCGAGCATTTACGGAGCATTGGAAAACCGCAGGCAAGAATTAAACAAACACCTGAAGTGTTCTATGGCGTAAGAGCTTTTTGTTCGGCGGCCATAGAATACTAATAGGTACTATCTATTTTTACATAATTTAGGAGGATACATCCAATTGTTAGACTATATGCTTGAAGGCAACAAAGTACTCAGTGCTCAACCATTTAGTTGCATGCTAGGCACAAAACTGACTAGTATGTCTAAAGGTTCTGCTGAAATGACTTTGTTAAATCGCGAAGAATTTAACCAAAGTTACGGATTCGTACATGGTGGTGTTGTAAGCTATTTAGCTGACAACTGCTTAACTTTTGCTGGAGCTACCATTTTAGGTGATTGCGTTACTTCCGAATACAAAATCAATTACGTAATGCCGTCAGTAGGTGAGAAGTTAGTCGCTTGTGCTACAGTATTATCTTTTGCCGTTAGGCAAGCAGTTTGTGAATGTAAAGTTTACATGATAAGAGAAAGTCACAAACAACTAGTCGCGGTTGCACAAGGAACCATTGTTAGAATAGAGGCAGATCCTAAACTATGACAATGGCGTATCATGCGTGAGACGAATTAATAGTACAGCTACTCAAATCGGTATAATCTAGCGGTTATAATCAGGACGATAACAAAATAAATTGGTGCAAAACGATTCGAATAGTGCCCTTTGACTATGCCCGTTACTTTAAATATCTAGGAGATTAAATATTTAAAGTAAAGAGTAAGTTGATGCCGAAAAATTTTACTTAAGAACAATAAAAAACAACAATAATCTCAATTAGAGTATTGTTATTCTAAGTCTATTCAACTATCGTTTAGACTCTAAAAGAAGGCGTTAATAACATTTATGGAACGTTAAAATAGTCTTTTTTAGATCTTCTAATGGTTAGAAATATATTTATACAATTTGTTCGAATTCACTATTAACTCGATGACCTGAAGTTAAAAACCTTGAGTAGGATTCGATATTTTTATGTCTTGAGTTCCTTTGTGTTAATGAAACTTTAAGTCATTAATGTGAATAATTTGTTTGATTTATCCGATTCTTTTCCGGAATAAGACGTTCGAATAATTGGTAGGTATTTCCAGTAGATACTGATCTGTACATACAATTTAGAATTCGTAACTTTGGGATAAAGGGACAGGTAATAGGGAGTGTGAGAATATACTAATAATATCGTACTAGCAATAGTATAGCTTTTTGTTCCTTTGTTGATCGTATCAGATAGAATTGAAGGTAATGAACACATCCAATAGCCTACGCTTGAATGCGGAAACTGAAAATTGTCAACTAGTTCTCGTTCTACTTATGTTTGCTTGTTTATTCAGAACTCGTTGAAACAGGCGTTTCAGATTAATCATTTGGCCGTTCGTTATATAGAAAAAGTAAGTTGTAAAAAATCACCTAGTAAAACCAACCAATGTTCACAGGAGAACAATCAAAAATGAAACTTCACAATGTTTTCAAATCGGTAGTTGTTGCTGCTACTTTGTTATCAACAGCAAGTATGTCTTTTTCCGCTAATGCCCAGGGTAAAGGGAAAGGTTATCATGAATACAAAAATAACATTAATTTGCAGACTTTTGCTAGAGACTCAGGTTCAACCTATTTAGTCAGACATAAAAATCAAATCAACGCGAGGTTGTCGCTGCTTAATTTACCAGCCAATCACTCTTTTACGGTTTGGTGGGTAGTTTTTAATGACCCCAATAAATGCGAATCTGGTCCAACTTTTTGTACAGAAATTGATACTATTAATACCGTAGCGAAGCCAGCAGTCTATTTTGCAACAGGATTTGTTAGTAATAGTGATGGCAGTGCTCAAATCACAGCGGTTACCACTGACCAAGATACCGATGATAATCTGGCTGTAGGCGGTGCAAACTCACCGAATGCGGGTGGTTTAAGTCGAAATAACGGGTTGAAAGCTGCAGTGCAAATGGCTGTACGCGATCATGGTCCAATAGTTCCAGGAAATGTTGCAGAACAAACTAGCGATTTTGAGTGGGGTTGTGAAGAAGGTGGTTGGGATTATGTTTGTTACGCCTATAGATACGTTACTTTCGGTCCTGTTGATGTAGAAGCCGAAGATAGCAAAGAGCAAGACTAGTTTTATGATGTACAGTTATTTCATTTATACCAAGTAACTAGCTAACCAAGAAGAGAAGTTTATATATCTGTTAGGCTATATTTGACTTCAATAGTCGCCGAGTTGGTATTTGACTCGGCGAACTTGTTTTTTGTGTTTGAAAAATATTTCTTGAAGATGGTTTTGGCTAATCGTGCTGGAAATCATATGTTAGAATTTGCTCTAATTCAAAATATTGGTGGCGACAAGAATTTAAGTGTAGGCTTGAGTTTGAATGGTTGTTGTTAGGTTGTTTGTCTCATGAAATCGACGGGCGTTATTCCAATGAAAGTGTTTGCTGTATCCGATGTTCATGTCGATTACTCCGAGAATAGAGAGTGGTTGTTAAATTTGTCGAGTGATAAACATGCAAATGATATACTGATTTTGGCGGGTGATTTGACTGATAATCTTCAACTTCTAAAGAAATGTTTTCTAAGTTTGGTCAGTAAGTTTTCGAAGGTGTTATTTATACCTGGAAATCATGAGCTGTGGGTCTCCAAAGATGAAAAATTAAATTCAGTTAAAAAACTTGAATTAATCATCGAGAAAGCAAATGATTGTGGTGTTTGGATGGAACCATACCATGACAATCTACTTTCGATAGTGCCTTTGTATAGTTGGTATGACTTTTCGTTTGCAGCGCCTTGCTCCAAGTTAATGCAATCATGGATGGATTTTAGGAAATGTATTTGGCCGAAAAACTTGCAGCTTCATCACATCAACGATTACTTTTTAGAGAAGAACAAGAAATATTTGTCAACCAAAAATAAGACCACAATCAGTTTCTCCCATTTCTTACCTAGAATTGATTTAATGCCCACGTATATACCGGTGGCCTTTCAATACGTTTATCCTGTGCTTGGCAGCGAATCACTTGAAAAACAATTAAGAGTTTTATCACCGAATATACATGTTTATGGCCATAGTCATGTAAATCGAGATATTACGATCGATGGAATTCAATATATAAACAATGCGTTCGGCTATCCTTCAGAAAAAGTCATCGCGCAGAAAGACTTACGATGCATCTATAGTGATGAGTAACCTGCAGGTAGATTTGACAAAGTCGAAGATTGTTGGATGATGGATATTTCAGAAAATGAAGTGCATTTGTGGTACGTACTTGATGAAGAGGTCACTGATCCTCAGTTATTATCTCAATATGAAGATATATTGACAGAACAAGAGTGCGTACAGCAGAAGCGTTTTCATTTTTCGCGACATCGTCATCAGTTTCTGCTCACCCGAACCTTGGTGAGAACGGTGCTCTCGCAATATGAAACTAATATAGCGCCAAAGAATTGGATCTTTACAAAAAATGCTTTTGGAAAGCCTTTTGTGAGTAGTGAAATTTCGCGTAGTCCGTTGCAGTTTAATTTATCACATTCTGATAAAATGGTGATAATGGCAGTTACCTTAAATCGGTCTATAGGAATTGATGTCGAATACCTAAAAAGAAAGGGAAAGACGATAGAAATAGCGGATAACTTTTTTTCCCCCATAGAAGTTAAGCAACTTCTAAGTGTTCCTGTTCAACAACGAAACGAGCGATTTTTTGATTTCTGGACGTTGAAAGAAGCCTATATTAAGGCTTGCGGTATGGGGATGTCGATACCTCTGAATGAGTTTAGTTATTCGTTAGACCAACAAGGTAAAATTAGTATAGAGTTTTCATCGAAAATAGATGATCATCCTGCATTGTGGAATTTTTGGCAGTTAAAACTCACTAATATTCACAAAATATCGATGGCGCTAAAGAGTAAAAATCCGGATTGTAGTTATGCAATATCGGTAAGGAAAATTGTTCCTTTGTCGAGCATTCAAAAGATTGATAGTCTGATTTCTTGTGGACATGTTTTTCTAGAATAATTTGGGCGCTGGACTAGGTTGGTTAGGCTGTAGTGTAAGCATTGTTCTTGCACGCCATTAAAGCTAAATATAAAATATAGGTATGAAAAATGTTACTTCGTATTATTGATATCCCTGCTTCAGTGGGAAAAGAATCATCAATTAAAATAGTTCTACAAGACGACGTGGTTAACGAGAGTTTTGAAACCGAGTCTTATTTATCGCCAATTACAGCTAATTATCGCAAAGCGCAATCCTGGTATTACACCGACTACCCTCAAACGGGTTTTGCGGTAGAGGAGGCCATTGGTATCGTTGACAAAACGATAAAATGTGGGCAACTTATTGGTGAGCAATTATTGGGTGAAGATTATCAGTTGACTAAGATTAGAGAGACCATTGAAGAGCGAGGTTATGAATTTCTTAATGTGCAGATTGAATCGACTCGATCGGCGTTTTTCGAGGAGTATTGGGAAACTACAATCCTGCATGAATCAAAATATGTGCTCTCCGCAGTAGTAAAAAGCTTCCAGCGACTATATATCCAGAAAGATTTTCCTGCAGAGTATCCAGAGCTTAGATATGATTTAAAAGTATCTCTCGCCCCTGAGAATTCTATCTCACAGCTCCTTCAACAAGAAAGCGTCACTTCTAGCGTTGAAGAAACAGCTGAAATGAATGAACCGCTACGCGTACTAACTATTATTTCTCGGCCATCGGGCTATGATTTGCCATTTGAATCAGCCAACAGTATTAATCAAAGTCTAGACTCTATCGACCGTGGCGGGATCGTTGATTATGAGATTCATCAATTAATTGATATAGACCAATTGATGCTTCGTATATCTGATAAAGACAATCCAATTCACATAGTACATTACGACGGACCTGCTATATTAGAAGATAACCAGGTCAGCGTTGTGTTACCTAACCAAATCGGCGAAAACTCTTTATTGAAGGTCGCTGAGTTGTGTCAAGTTATGGTTCAAAACAAAGTAGCAGTTTTGAGTTTTGATGCGCGAGAGTATCACAGTGATAATAAAAATGTTTCAGCAGGGAAAGGATTAGCTCAGGTCGCAATGATCGCTCAACAATGTGGTTTGGGTAATGTTATTGGTTTGGAACATATCACTAATCCCTGGAGCAGTGGAGCATGCTTTGGCAAGGTATATCAAAATATAGCTAAAGGATTAAGCATGGGGCAATCGGTAGTAGAGGCGCGTAAGGAACTACAGGCGGAAGTAGAATCGACACTTATGACGAATACCCCAATTGCATTTCATCCGTGGCCACTATTGATACATTACGCAAAGCAAAACGTAATATTCTTCGAATCTAACCAGATGAAAAACGAACCTGTTGAACACAATAACTCAATGGCTTTTCAAAGTAGATTATTTGGCTTTTATAGTGAGATGTTACCTCCGCTAGTTGCTCGGGTTAGCGACGGGAAGATGAATTTTTTACTCAGTCAATTTTCCCAAGACCGCAAAGAAAAATTCAGTAGGGCTGCGATGATTATTGGTAAGCCTGGTTCCGGTAAATCCCACTTCGCCCATTCAACCAGTTTGTATCTAGCTCAAAAGCGAATGATAGACTTTGGCTTTTACTTTGACTTTTCTAAGCACTCGTACTCGAGAACTGATCTATTGGAAATGATAGCTCCGGTTTTAAAGCTTGACCCATTGAACACTGACAACGTTGAAGCTAAATTATCATCTCTAAAATGTTGTTTTGTTTTTGATGATTATTTAGAGCAACAGTTTTCACAATCAGATAAGACAATGGTGGCAATTGACATGCTTGAGCCATTAATAGATAAACTGCTAGAGCAGGGACATCTTATTATAATGACTGGCGCAACAGAAAAGCTACTACCAGAGTCTAGTTCTTTCACCGTCAATCTTGAGCCTATGTTACTAGTGGAGCAGAAAATCCTTGCTGCACAACGGCTGAAACAATTTCAACCCGGGGAGTATTCGAAAAATAAAGACCGAGACGAAAGTTGGGATAGTCTCCTGATTAGCTTGCAAGGCCATCCGTGGCTAACAAAAAAAATAACGTCGTTGTTAAAAATGTCTAGTGTTGGCGATTTAACTAAACTGGTTAGTGAGCATATTGAGGTCAATAGCGAGAATAAAATCCAAGAGTTTTATCAGTGGCAATGGTCAAATCTGTCCCCCGAACTACAGAAATTGCTTCTCCTGTGTGTTGACTCGCGTGGTCTATTATTTGAGATGCTGATGGTGGCCTGTGATCAACAACAGCATTTGCCGTTGGCAACTTCATTTTTTACCCTATTGGGAAATCCGGAACTCAAACTCTCGGAAGCAATTGACCACCTGGAATCAACAGGTTTTCTAAAGAGCTTCCCGCATGGTCGCTTGCTTGATGAGAGATGTTTGGATTTTCTACTGTCTCAAGCTGCATCGAAGGAGACAGAACATCAACTCCCTAAGCAACTCAAAATGACTTTTAGTCAAATAGTGTGCGAAGGTATTCGTATACTGGTTCAACATTTAATTAAACAGCCTAACCCCAGTATTTCCAATAACCTACTACTAAATCGACGTAGTTGGGTCTTACATTTTGAACGCCTTTGGTTTAATCATGATTTCAAAGGATTTATGCAAGTGAAAAGTAGTTTTGAGCAGTTTCTAACTCAGGCAAAACTCGGAACAGAAAGTAAAGCATGGAGTCTGGATTTGCTACAACGCACACCGGTTATTAGCGCGGACGATAGTAGCGAATTAGCTAAATTTGGATGGCTTGTATTAGCCAACAGTGTACTAGATGTTCCTGAATCAAGTAACATTGAACAAACAGCTCAGGGCTTTGAAGTCTGGCTTAACTGGTTTAATTCAACCAACAGTTCAATACCAGAGAAAGAACTAGGGTTATTTCAGCAAGCTGTGTCATTTTTGGAAAATTACGCTATAGGTCAATCGAACTGGAGTAACTGTTTGCTCATCAGTGAGAAGTCCTGCGTTGTCTATTGGAAATATGAAGCATGGCCAAGGGTGATTCAGTCATTGAAGTCGCAAGCGCGATACCACTATGAAATGGGTAATAAGGAGTTAGCACTGGACGTAGAAAACAAAATCATGAATGAAATACCGTACGACGAAGCGCCTTCTGGATTTCAATCTCAGCACATGCTGGATATTATTTTAGCCCGCTTATCTCGCGCTGATTCCGACAACGCACAGATTATCCTCGATCAGCTAAAGCAATCAGATAGTGCTGCCAGACTCAGTGACATGTTGGAAGGATTGCAAAGTGATATTCACTTTCAACGAGAAGATTACAGTGCTGCTTTGCCATACTACTGTAAGGTGTGGGAGCGCGCGTTACAAGCAGACCTAAAACCTCAAATAGAGCAATTGGTTCCTAGGATGATAGAGTTTGAACAAAAACTAGGACGAGAGTGTTTTAATGAACTGTTTGAACAAGAAGTATCCGCAGGTGTAAAAAAACCGAGGGAATGCACACCCACAGTTCATTAAACAAATCGATGGCAATCAAATTTTGATTTGAAAAAAACTTCTGTTTTGAACGTTTCCAAAAATTGGAAACCGATCAGAACTAAGAGCAATGAGTTACTATTAGCGAGAACTCCTGAACTGACATCAAAAGCTTAAATACAGGCCGTCAGTTGTTTGCTGAAATAGGATACTGCTAAATTGCTGCCACATCTATAATGCGCACAATGTGTGATTTTATGTTAAGAGGGCGGCACGGACTCGTATAACAGCCGAGGGAGAATATTTTAGCTCTCGGCTGTTTTTATACATAAAATGTAGTAGCTCAGACTTGATCTGACAGTTACCCGTTTTTACTGGTGTCTGTCAGTTTAGATTTGAGCTAAATTCTTTTCAGTCCAAATCGATTTACCATCGAGCAAAGTATCCAACGGAGTTCTTCCGCAGCACATTTTTCCCTGATGAGTTCGGTCATTGTTATAGTATTCCATCCATTCGTCCAGATCTTTTTGTAAATCCTCCATGTTCATGTAGAGTTTTTTCCTAAAGGTGATTTGATAAAACTCGTTCAGAATCGTTTTATGAAACCGTTCACAAATGCCGTTTGTTTGCGGTGACATGGCTTTTGTTTTTGTATGGTCAATATCATTGATAGCCAAGTAAAGTTGAAAATCATGATGATCAACGCGGCCACAATACTCCGTCCCACGGTCAGTTAAAATACGTAACATAGGCAAATCATGTTGATTAAAGTAAGGTAGTACTTTGTCATTTAACATGTCAGCCGCAGTGATTGGCGTTTTAGTTGTGTAGAGTTTGGCAAAAGCGACTTTGCTGTAGGTATCGATAAACGTTTGCTGATAGATTCGGCCAACTCCTTTAAGGTTACCCACATAAAATGTATCCTGAGAGCCCAGATAGCCTGGGTGAGCAGTTTCTATCTCACCGCAAGCCTCATCATCATGTTTCTTCTTTTCAAGCGCAGCGACTTGGGCATCACTTAAAATGATACCTTCATTAGCGACCTTTTCTTCAAGAGGGGGTTCTGGGGACATTCCGTCCTAAAATGACACTTATCGCTACAACCCGCACCTCATAAGCATTCAGAGGTGCCTTAGTTTTTAATATCGCTGCAATATCCCAATTATAGTAGTATTCCGGCTTTTGCGAGAAGCCTATGCCTTATAAAGAACGCCTGACCATACTCCACACGGCAGAAATTAACGATCTATTTGGCGTTCCCAGCCTGTCACTGGAAGAAAAACGTGTTGGTTTTGCTCTGAATGATCTGGAGCAGGATGTTATAAAATCCATCAGGGCCCGCAATCATAAGTGCTATGCCATTGCTCTACTGGGTTACTTTAAGATCAAACCCATCCAGCTCAATCCGACTTTCAAGAAATTGCAGGAAGACCTCACTTTTATTGCCGAAGCATATTTCCCTCAATTTAAAGTCCCTCGCTTCAGTGTTAGCAGTAAACAGAAAACACGTATTTACGACAAGATTCTCAGTCTTCTGAACTTTGAAGCGTGGGATGCAAAGCAACATCAGGAACCTCTCATTAGTCATTTACAACAGGTTGCTAAATCTTGGATTGAGCCACGCTTTTTGTTTGATGCGTGCACCGAATACCTTGCTCGAAACCATATTGCTATTCCAAAATATACCGTGCTTCAGCGGATTATCAGTCAGGTGATCAGGCTGGAGCGTCAGCGCATTTCCGACACATTAAAAGTAACCATATCCGATGAATTAACCTCTAACCTGGCTGAATTAGTTGATGGAGAAAACTCACTAACGGTCAAAGAAATTAAACAAGCCGCGAAA